>CAVYEU010000116.1:0-32750 GCA_963767415.1 uncultured Eubacteriales bacterium | reverse complement strand
ATATCTTTAGAATCCTGCATAATGTAGTGGGGTATATTCGTTTGAATCTTGCATACATGGATTTGTATCTCTCTTAAGTAATTCAATATAATTGATATCAGCATTTTTCATTACAGCGTAATGTAAAGGTATGCATTTATTTTTATCTAAAATATTTAGATACTCGGTAATATTATTATCCTTATTCTGTACAATATTATCAATTGCAGTATAGTTTTGATTTATTACAGCATAATGTAGAACAGTACATCCTTTGCTGTCTGTCAAAGATAAGTTTGCTCCTTTGTTTACAAGAAGTGTAATTATTCTATCATCAGCATTATTTATAACAGCAGTATGGAGAGCAGTACGTCCAGATAAACTTTCCGCAATATTCACATTAACAGGACTATCTCCTGAAAAAAGAGCATTTACAACTTCAATTTGTCCCGTTAAAATAGCATAGTGTACCGGGGTCATCGAATGGTTATCTATTTCATTTGGAGTAGCACCATTTTTAATAAACGTATGTATTAAGCCAACTCTTCCATATATAACTGCAAGATCCAATGGAGTTAAGCCGTATTTTTCATCTCTGTATGTAGCAATCAATTTTTTTAAATTTTGTTCTCTTAATGCAGCAGCGCTATCAGAGTCTCTAAGCCTTTCTATTCTTTTTTCAGCGTTTTCTTCTAATTTATCAATTTTCTCTAGTTGTATTAAATATTGTTCAATTGGCCTACCAGTTACGGTTGCTTCAGCAATTTTTTTATTTAATTCTTTTTTTTGGGTTTCATATAGAATTATGTTTTCTTCTATATTAAAGTCTCTAAGATCATCATGTACCATTGAGCTAACAGCACTTATATTTATAAGCTGTTCTATTGTTTGATCTGAAATATCCGGATTAGTAACTGCATAATGTAGCGTTATAGGACAGAAATTAGATCCTATAGGTTGCTTATTCATTTTATATGCAGTTATTTGCTTTCTTATTAATATTTCAACAATATCTGTACAACCATATTTAACAGCATAATCTATTGCTCTCATTCCATTTAGATCCTTTTTGTTTAGTAGCTCATTAAGAATTTTAGGTTTTAAATTATCATTAAGTAATGCTTCTATGATTTGTTGCTTCTGTGCTTCGGCCGCATAATGAAGGGGTATTTTCCCTTCCCTATTACTTAATGTCAAATCAATATCATTTGACATTAAGTAAGTAACTGCTTCTAAATTTTGTTTTTTAGCTGCAATATGGAGGAGTGTTGATCCATCAGTATAACAAATTTTTAGATTGTTTTTTGCTAACGCATATACTACATCCCAATCTCCTTTATTTGCAAAGCAGAATACAGCTTCAAGCTCAGCAGGTGTCAATACTGAACTTTGGGTAATCGGTACAAGTTGTTTGCTTTCTTGATCTGGAGAATCATCTGCTTTTCCTTCATCTATTTCTTCAATGGTTACTCTGCTTGTTTGAGGTAATGAAGCTCTTGATTGAATCAGCATTCTTACTAATTCAACATTATTACTATCAATCGCATAATTTAAAGCAGTCTTATTACTTTCATCTTTATAATTTACATCAAGCCTTAATGAAATCAATTCTCGAATACCATTCAAAATTCCTGTTTTTGAATAATGAAGCAATAACTTTGAAAGATATTCAGCATTTATTAATCTTTCAAAAGCTTCAGGATTTTTACGTTTAAGATAAGAAAGTGGTGTATCGCCTGCACTGTTCTTTATAGATATATCTACGTTATTATCAATAAGAAAACATAAGATATCTAAGTTCCCTTTAAATGCAGCTTTATGAAGAAGAGTCTCTCCAAGATTGTTTGTTGTATTTATTGATAAACTGGTATGTATTAAATTTTCTAGTACAGGTAAATTACTATCCATAACCAATAAATGCAAAAGTGTATTTCCATCTTGATCTCTTACATTAAGTAAGCTTGGAATAGTTGATACAACCCGTAATAAGGTATCACAATTCAATTGCCCCAAAAATTTAAAGAGTTCCTCATTATTTGGAAACATCGAGGAATCTAATGCACACTGCCCTTGCCTATTTTTAGGTGTTATATCTGCATGAAGCGCAATTAATCTATATGCTAGTTCATAATTATTATTATATAAAGCATAATGTAATGGAGTATTATCATATGAATCTTGAATATTTATTTCACATCCATCATGTTGTAATAAGAAATCTACGACATTAAGATTATTCTGTTTTATAGCATAAATTAAAGCTGTACCTAAATTAGCATATCTTGCATTAATATCTGCTCCAATTCCTATTAACCTATTTATTGCTTCAATGTTATTATGAGATACAGCATGAAGCATAAGGGGAACACCTGCTTCTGTCTTAGCACAAAGCAGCTTCGGATTTGTCTGTAATACTTGTTCTACGAAAGTAAGATCTCCATTTGTTAAAGCAATATGCAATAAAGTAGAATCACCTTTCTTTATAGAATCTTTATTGTTTAATAATATCTGTATCAAATCTTTATTTCTCAACTTTAAAGCAAGTTCTAATGGAGTCAACCCATCTGGTCCCTCCATTTTTACGTCAGCTCCCTTTAAAACAAGTAGAGCTACTGCACTCATATCATTTTCACGAATTGCAATATTTACTGGAGTTAGACCTATTGTATTTTTGCATTTTCCTGCTTCACGTTTAATTAGCATTTCTACCAATTCTTCATTATTCTGCTTTGCTGCATGGTATACAGGTGGTTTACCACTTTTATCCTCCGCAAATATATTTGCACCTTCTTCAATTAATCTAGCTGCAACCTCTGTATCATTGTTACAAATTGCTGCAATAAGAGGTGTTACTTCACTCTTATTAAGTCTTTTATCGGCTTCCTTTTGTATCAGCACTCTTATCATTTCTTGCCTATTATGCTTAGTTGCATAATACAGTAACGTTTTTTGGTCTTTATCCTCTATGCTTACATTTGCTCCTTTTGCTATTAAGAGTGCAAATGTATCGAGATTGTTTTCAATGATCGAACGTTGTAAAATATTTGCTACATATCCTTCAAATTCTTTAGATTTATCAGACTCAAGTAATATTTGTACCCCTGCATCATTTTTAGTCTCAATCATTTCTACTAAAAGAGCTTCTTTGGTTATATTGAATTTATTTATATATTTAAGCAATTCATTTGACTTCGCCATATTACCAGATTTTAGAGCTGCCCTCAGCTGCTCAAGGACTTTAGCAAAAATAATGTCATGTGTTTCTTGATCTATGTTGTTCTCAGACTCAAGTGCAAGATCTAAAGCATTCTTGTTTTTTTTGTTCTTAATTGATACATCAATATTGTTCGCTAGAAGCTGGCTTATCACATCTAATCTATTTCTTTGATTCTTAATTTTTATAATCGCTATATTAAGTGCAGTATCACCAAAAAACATCCTGTGCGTCTATGTTAAGATTAAGTCCAAACAATAACCGAGAATTAGACAATAAATTAACAATTCTAAATCTATTTAATTGAAGAGCAAAATGCAGAGGAGGCATCCCTTCCGAAATTGCATTTATATCTGATGTTTCAATAAGTGGCTTTACTTTGTCAATATTATCTTCCTTAATTGCAGCAAAAAGAGGACTAAATCCATATTCATCTACATCTTCAGATTCACTAGAAACTTTTCCTTTAGCGTCTAAAAGTGCAGATTCACCTGAGAGCAAAAATTGACGTATGTTATCTGAAATGGCTATATTTAAAGGAGTTTTGCCTTTTACATCTTTAATAGTTAGATCAGCATGGTTTTTTTTAAGAAATTTTATGGCAGCTATATTAACTATTTTCACTGCCAAATGAATAGGTGTCGATCCATTGTTATCTTTTGAATTAATATCTATTCCAGTATTGAGTAGAGCAGTTAATATGGAGCTATCGCAGTTTCCAGAAACAGCTAAATGTAATACAGATGCTCCATATAAATCTTTTGCTCTAAAATTTGCCCTATGATTTAATAATACGCCTATTACTTTATTACTATTATGTAAAATTGCATGATGTAGAGGAGTTCTTAAAAATTTGTCCGTAGCTTCAATATCTGCACCTTTGGCAATCAATAATTTTGCTGCATCTTCATTATCAGAAATTGCTGCATAATGCAGAGGTGTCCAATCATTTTTTGTTTTAGCTTGAATATCAGCGTCCTTATTCAATAATATCTGCATTACGTTATTGCTTTTTTTAAATACAGCTATATGTAATGCTGTACTTTCCGCTGAAGCTTCTTTAGCTTCAATATTTGCATGATTGTCAATCAATAGCTTTGCTGCAGCATAATTATCATGTATTGCAGCATAATGTAAAGGTGTAAATCCAGCAGTATCTTTAATTTCTTTATCAGCACCTTTATCTAAAAGTAACTGCATAGCGTTTTCGTTATTAGCTTTCGCCATATAGTGCAATAAAGTAAGTTTTTTTTCATCTACCAATGTATTTTCATCTAAGTTATTTACTATTTCGATAATACAGTTTTGTCGTTTTAAACTAAGAGCTAGTTGAAAAGGTGTCATCTCTTTAGAATCTTTCTCCTGGAAAATATTGGCTCCTTGTTGTATTAAATATTTTAAAATATTTTGGTGGCTTTTCTCTATGGCCCAGTGTAGTGCAGTATATCCATATTTACCTTTTTGGTATGCATTTGCCCCTCTTTCCATTAGTTCTTTTACTGCATCTAAATTACCTTCCAAAACCGCATAGTTTAACGGAGTATCTCCATCAGTATCCTTATCTTCAATAGCTGCTGGATCTTTATCATATAGCAAAATATATATAGCATATAAGCTATTATTAGCAGCGGCGATGTGCAATGCGGTGCAACCATTATTCTTATTTTTCAAACGCCAATTTACATCAGCTATCTTCAAAAAGTAACATAACGTTTTAAAACTGTTATAGCGTGCTGCTAGATGAAGCAAATAATCTCCATTTTCTAATTGATCACTATTTACTGAAACATTACTCCGATATATCTGATCTATCCATCTAGGTTCCATCTCAGAAATAACAACATCTACATTATCATTTTCTACTGCAGTAATTAATTCTTTACTAATCGGCACAACTAAATCCTCCTATATCATTTTTTGCAAAATAAAAAAGCACAAATCAAGAGGCTACAACAAAATATTTTTAGTTATAGCCTCCTTTACCTGCACTTACCTTGATAAATATTTGTATTTTAACATAATATTTACAGCTAAACACTTTCAAAAGCTATTATAATCCAAAAACATTTCATTACTTTATTTTACTTTAATCATTACCATTACCAAAATTAATCATACATTATATGTAATAAATATTCAAGAAAAGTGTAGATTTCTTTTTTTGAATAGACTACAACATTACACAACAAAAATAAATGTGCAAATATAATGATTAACTAAATTTTCTTGTTACTCATATTTTATCAACATACATTTTTTTTATTTCTAAAATTTTATCAAGATTTTCAAAAAATACGTCAACAAGTTTTGGATCAAAATGTCTACCTCTCTCTTCTCTAATAGTATCCAAAACTTTATTTAGTTCCCAAGCTTTTTTGTATACTCTATCACTAGCAAGAGCATCAAATACATCTGCTATCGCAGTTATTCTACCATACAAACTAATATTTTCACCTGATAAATTCTGAGGATACCCTCCGCCCCTCCATTTCTCATGGTGTTCTAAAGCAATAGTAGCAGCTGCTTTTAAAATTTCTCGATCTGAATTTTTAAAGATATCATACCCTATAGTGGTATGATGTTTCATTCCTTCAAATTCTTCGTCTGTAAGTTTGCCTGGTTTCAAGAGAATGGCGTCTGGTATGGCAATTTTCCCTAAATCATGCATAGGGGAAGCCAATCTTAAAATATTTACTTCTTTCTCATTCATTCCACAACCTAAACCAATGATATATGAATATTCAGCTACTCTTTTTACATGATTTCCTGTTTCCTTAGAGCGCATTTCCGCAGATTCACCTAATGTAAAAATAATTTCTTTTTGAGTTTCATCTATTTCTTTATTTAATAAGAATACCGTTTCTACCGCTTTTTTCAATGATAAGAAAGTGTTTACTCGAGATGAAAATTCATCTTTATCAAAAGGCTTTTTAATATAATCATTTGCACCTGAATTAAAACCCTTTATAATATCTTCAGAGCGTTCCATTGCGGTTATTAATAAAATTGGTAGCTCATAACGAGGATGGTTTTTTCTTAATTCACGACAAACATCATAACCATCTAATTTAGGCATCATTATATCTAAAAGAATAATATCATACTTATTCTTATTAGCTAGTTCCAATGCAATAAATCCATTCTCTACTGAATCGATTCTGCAATTGTATGGTGCCAGAAATCCTTCTATTACATCCCTATTTGGTTTATAATCATCAACAATTAAAATTTTAGCATTATTTATTTGATTATCAATAATAGGTGAAATTTTAGGTATATTTTCTTCGGAAGTTGTTTCTAAGTCACTATCAGTTTTTCTTCTGCCTTTTCCATATTTGGGTTTATAAGAAGTAGTATCTTTTAAAATAGGTACATTTTTTTCTTCAATATTATATGCATTAAGCAGTTTGCTTTCGTCAATACTAGATATATCAGTTGCTTTTTTTAAAGTGAAGATAAATTTTGAACCTTTTCCAACTTCAGATTCTACCCATATTTTTCCTCCATGAAGCTCGATTAATTGTTTACTAATGCTTAGACCTAAACCTGTTCCACCATATTCTCTTGATATGGAGCCATCAGCCTGCTTAAAGGATTCGAAAATAATATCTAATTTATCTTTTGCTATACCTATACCTGTATCCTCTATACATATTTCGATAAATTCATCTTTAGCTTCGCCGGATATCTTTATATATCCTTTTTCAGTAAATTTAATAGAATTTCCTACTAAATTATACAAAATTTGCTGTATTCTATTTTCATCTCCATAAACATAACAAAAATCTTTGGGCATATCAGTTATTAATTGGAGGTCATTTTTTCTTGTTATATTTGTATCAAGTACATTGCTAACAATATTTATTAATTTTTTAATATCCACCACTTGATTTCGAATTTGAAGTTCATGATCTTTAAGTTTTGAAAAATCAAGAATATCATTTACAAGGCTTGCTAAACGTTTGCCACTAGAAACTATAATTTCGAGCATATTAGATACATCAGATGGTATATTACCGTATACTTTATTAATTATATTATCAGCTATTCCAATTATACCATGTATAGGAGTGCGAAGTTCATGGGATGTGTTAGCAAGAAATTCATCTTTCAATTTGTTCATAACTATCAGACGCTTAGATTGTTCTTCTACTTCATTGAAAGCATCGGAAAAGCGTCGAGCTATAACAATAGCTTGAGTAAATATAAATAATGTTGTTCCTATAGCTATAGTCTTAATTGTACTAATAGCACCATATGAACTACCAATATCTATAATTGTACATGTACTTAGAAGAGAAGTTCCGAGCAAAATTATTTTTGCATTTTTTAATTTCATAAACATTGCTTTAGCTAGAATAATCATTATTCCAATAACAAATAAAAATAACAATATATATTCTATTGAATCAGCTTGATTTATATTAGTAAAATTTTGTGGAATAATATTTAATACAGCTACTAGCATATCAATAGAACAAATAACTATTAAAATTAATTGAAAATAATACAAGTTTTTCATAATTTTACTTGAAAAACTTTCTGAAAAAATTATTTTAAAATAAAGCAAAAGTGTTAATAATGAGATTATAATTGATATATTCCATAACCCTACGTAAAATGAAACACCAAATTGTTTAATTATCCAAGAAACTATATAATTTGTGCCTTTATCATAAATATTGTTAGTATAATTGCTAATAATCTGCTCTAGTAAAATACTTGAACAAAATATGAAAAAATATAAAGTTGATTTATCCTTTTTTCTTAAAATAAACAAAATTAAATGATAAAGTGCTATAATAAAAATAATTCCTGATAAAACAAGTTGGCAATTAGAATCAAAATCAAATTTTTTAGCAAAATTATCTTGGGTACTAATAATTAAACTTCGGGTTTCATTTGCCGATTGAAGTATAATATAAAAAGTTTTTTTCTCTGATTTAATTGGAAACATTTTTTGTCCATAAAATCCTTTAATTGATTTAAAATTTTGAATATCTCCATTTATATCAATTAATTTATTATCAATCCAAAGTTTATAACTACCAAAAAATATGGGGAAATCGTTTATTGCTAGTAAATCATCTGTATTGGTTACAATCTTTAATCTATAAGTCGCGTAATTATTTGTTTTAAATATTTTACGGTTTAGTCCCTCCATTGTCTCAGTATCATTTGGTGTTTCCAAAGTAGCAAAATTAATATTAGTATTTTTTTTATTATCAAAATCAGCAGGTTCAAAAAGTTTATCTGGGTAATACTCCCACTCTCCATCAAGTTCAACTTCACCATATTTATCAAAGTTCCAATTTGTAAGGTCAATTACTCCTTTTTCAGCTTTTGGAATATCGATTTTTTGTAAGATATTAGAAGTACTACAAGAAATTAAAGATAAAAATAAGCATCCAATAAAAGCAAATATAAATATTTTTTTTACAAATTTCATAAATTCACTTCCCCTCCAGGGTGTCTTAAAAGGCATTTCCATAACATACCATATCTATTATTCCGTAATTATGCATATTATTTTATAGGTGTAGTGGTTAACATAAATCAAATATATATTTTTATTTTATAATCCGAAGGGCTTCCCTGCATAAAATTATTTATTCTACATTTATATAAATAAATCCTTTTTTAGATATATTTATTTTTTATTTACAATTGACCTTAAAATAAACTATATCCAAGGAGCTTGAATTCAGGTATATCTCAAAATGGAAAATATAGAATTTGAAACTTAACTTTTTTTTTGATAAGATGTCAATTATATAATTTATTTTTGGTCTTGCCATTATCTTTTTGTTTTGCTTAAAAGATGGCATATGGTTTATACACAAAAATACGACAGAAGTCGCTTCTTTGAGTATATATAGGAGGAATCGTATGAATAAGCCGTTAGCTGATAGAGCTAGACCCTGCACTTTACATAATATAGTTGGGCAAGAACATATTTTGGGTGAGGGGAGAATATTAAACAAAATAATATCCTCAGGGCTAATTCCAAATATGATATTTTATGGACCTCCTGGGACTGGGAAGACTACTGTTGCTAATATTGCTGCAAAACTAACGAATAAAGCATTCTATAAACTAAATGCTACAAATGCTTCTGTTAGTGATATTAAAAATATTATTAAAGATTTGGATACAGTACTTACACTAAATGGTGTTATTCTATACTTAGATGAGATACAGAACTTTAATAAAAAACAACAACAATCCCTCCTTGAATTTATTGAAACAGGTAAAATTACTTTAATTGCAAGTACTACAGAAAATCCATTTTTTTATGTGTATAATGCAATTCTTAGTAGGTGTAATATTTTCGAATTTAAACAATTAAGTAAAAATTGTATTAGAAAAGCAATCTTAAAGGTTATTGATGAAAAAGAAGAATACTTTGATGGAATTGAGTTTGAGGTTGATAATGAGGCGTTAGATCACTTGTGTGAGGTTTCGGGTGGTGATCTGAGACGCGCATTAAATTGTCTTGAACTGTCAGTTTTATATGCGGATCAAAGCGTGAGTGGGAAGTTTAAAATTAGTACAGATATTGTGTATGAGTGTACTCAAAAAAAGATGCTAAATTATGATAAAAATGGGGACAACCATTACGACACATTAAGTGCATTTCAAAAATCAATAAGAGGAAGTGATCCTCAAGCAGCCATTCATTATCTTGCAAGACTGATAAAAGCAGGAGATATCCAATCGATAATAAGGAGACTCTTGGTTATTGCATGCGAAGACATTGGACTTGCTTACCCACAAGCTGTTTCTATAGTCAAAAGTTGTACCGATTCGGCATTAATGGTGGGATTGCCTGAAGCCCGAATAATTTTAGCGCAGGCAACTCTTCTTCTGGCAACAGCACCAAAGTCAAATTCTATAATTAGCGCAATAGACCATGCACTTAGTGATATAGAAACAAAGGACATTGGAGATATTCCAGATTATCTGAAAGACTCTCATTATATGGGAGCTAGCAAGCTAAATCATGGTGAGAGCTATAAGTATCCTCATAACTATAAGAATAATTATGTTGACAGAGGTATTTACCTGATAATTTAAAGGATGAAGTTTATTATGTTCCTCAGACAAACAAATACGAGAATAGCGTTGCAAGTTTTATGCAAAGATTACAACAGTAAAGGAAGGGTGAAATATGATAAAAAGAAGATTTTTTTTCCAGTATTTAGTTTTGTTTTTTTTAGTATTTTGTTATAAAGGAGTTTATGCTGCAGAGGACAACACTAAACTTATAGAACCTAATTTTATAATTACATTCAATGATAATGGAGTTATATCAGATATTACAAACAAATCAGTGAATGCGGATTTAAAAGAAAAAGCCCTTGACAGTAACTTGTAAAAATCTAATGAAGAGCTTTAATAAGACTGCATGGTATATAAAATTACCGGGATTGAAGTATATCCATATAAATGATTCAAATGATTTGAAAATAAATTTATTTAATTATGGGACGACCTCTATAAAACTATACATAGATAATGATACTAATTTAACAAAAGAGTGTAGTATAACCATAAAACCACCTATTCAGGAGATTAATACACAAAATAAGATATATGCTGATTTTAAGGTGACGTATTATTCATTTGGAAAAAATATTGATATTACAAATAAAACGATTCCTGATATTATAAACCAAATGCCGTATGAAATAAACTGTACAAGCTTATCTTGTGGAGATAGATCATATGAATGGTTTGTAAAATCGGCTATAGCAGATTCTGAGTATCGCCTTGTGGATACCACTCCAAATCCTGTTATTAAAATAACCGATTATGGGCCAATAAATATTAAGCTTAGATTAAATAAGGATGATTCCTGTACTAAAGAGTATTGGATATCAACGAATGAATTTGGAGTAACAACAGAATATAAGAGCGAGGTTATCAAGGAGATATAGTAGTGTTAGCCAGGATGTTTACAACTACAAAACAAAAATATATTTTATCACAACCTATGTAACAACAGGTGATCCTAAATCAACTGCATCTCCTTCAGAGATAGTACCTAAGGAGGAAGAAGACGCAAATGTTGATTTTAAAATATTTTATAAAAAAGATGGTGCACGAATAAATATTACAGATTTAAGTATTCCGGATGATATAAATGAACTGCCCTATCATGTTGATTTAGTCAACACTTCATCTGCGTGCAGAAGTATGATGTGGTATATAAAGTTGCCAAGCCAAGATGATTTTACACCTATGCAAAGTGGCAGTAACCCGTCACCTGAAATTTGGCAGCAGGGGACAACTTACTTTAAATTAGTTTTAAATGATAACCCGTTTCTTACAAAAACTTACAAAGTAACAGCTTTGTCAAAAAAAGAAAGAAATCAGCAAGCCAATAGTGATGATCCTAATAAGGCTGATATAAAACCTGAGGTTATAAAACCAAGCTTTAAAATTATTTATAATGATGAAGGAATTGACTATGATGTTACGAATAAAATGCTTCCAACGCATTTAAAAAGCTTGCCATATAAAGTTTTTCTATTAAACCTATCGACTGGAGATAAAACGGTTGAATGGTTTATGAGGTCTCAGGGACAAGAATATCAACGGATTGAAGATCCTAATGTACTTATAACAAACTATGGACCTACTTACTTTAAAATAAGATTAAATGGGGATGATACAAAGTCATTGGAACAATGTATCACAGCATTTTTCTCAACAGATATAGTTAAAGACCTAGAACAAAAAAGTGGAGATTCAAAAGACATAAAGGATACTTTAAAAGACAAAGAAAAGAAGACAAAATCAGATTTTAAAATCACTTATAAGGTGAATTGCGAAGCAAGAGAAGATCCCCTGGGGGATAAGGTGAATTGCGAAGCAAGAGAAGATCCCCTGGGGGATAAGGTGAATTGCGAAGCAAGAAGAAGATCCCCTGGGGGATAAAGAAGATGATGAAATAGTAGATATAACTAATAAATCAGTACAAACACGCTTGCCTTTTACATTGTATTGTACTAATTTATCGGTAAATGATACAAAATGCGAATGGTTCATAAAATTACCAGGGACAGATTTTATAAGAATGAGTAATATTGAAAGTCCTGCTGTGGATATCTATCATTATGGTACTACTTATATTAGGCTTAAAATCAATGATGATGATAGCTTAACTAAGACATATTCAATAGATGTATATTCTCTCAAAGATACGCCTAAAATATTAACACCTTTAATTGATCAAAAATTGGAGAAAACTAATATAAAACTAAGTTGGCAGGAAGGGCTGAATTTGAATAAATATTTATTGTCTATCTTCAATGAAACAAAGAAGAAGTTAATATATTATGAAAAGAAAATAAATAAGAATGATTTTATGTTTCCAAGGGGTTTAATTGATGAAGGTTGTAAATATAAGATTCGAGTTGAATCGGTTGATCCATTAAATGATATTGTTTTTTTCGATGAATCTTCTTTCTTTATTGATGGAAAACTGGATATGAGATTAAAGCCTGCTGGAATTGATAATACTCTTGATCTAGCAACAGTTGTTAATTCAAATGTTAATATTTTCGGTAGATTGCGAAATGCTAAAGACATAGACTACTATAAATTTGAAATACCTGATAATTCAAATTTTGAGCTTACTTATAAACTTGATAGAGGAACAAATATCAATATTGATATTGAAAGTAAAGATGGAGCAACTCAGAGGTGTTTTGTAACAGAAAATAAAAAGTTTAATGAATACTCAAATGTTTTAAAGGCGGGTACTTTTTATCTGAAAGTTTACAAAAAATCTAAAGATAAAAACCCTAATGATTATCAGATTAAGCTAAATTGTAGTAAGTATAACCCTAAACTTCTATTGATTTATGTTGGATATGGCTACATGAATTATCCAAACGAAAAATTTGGTTTTTATAGTGATGAAGATATAAAAAGGATGGTAAATTCGGATAAGACCCTAAATACTAAT
Source organism: uncultured Eubacteriales bacterium (assembly GCA_963767415.1). Classification (GTDB taxonomy): domain Bacteria; phylum Bacillota; class Clostridia; order Acetivibrionales; family CAVYEU01; genus CAVYEU01. Next base: position 19,581 of record CAVYEU010000116.1, on the reverse strand, counting down.
GAGTTTTTAATAGTTACTGGATCTCAAGGTGGTTATGGAGCACACGAAGCAGTATTACCTGGTACTGAGCTAAAGGTTGTTGATACAATTAAGACTGATGTCACAGGTAGAAATCCTGATAACAGGAGTGCGATCAAGAATGAGATATTGAATAAATTATTAGAGTATAAGGATATAAATAATAATGGAGTCAAAGAGAAGAATCCAAGTCGTATTCCGCTGGATAGGACATTAAATACCTTTGTAGACGATTCTGTAACTTTAGCTTTAAGGATTATTAAAGAAGACAAAAAAGCTAAGATCTGGTTTTGCTTTCCAATTCATGCTCAACCAAATATAGCTGAATACTATATAAAACCTTATAAAGAAGAGATCATAGCCGGTATTAAGAAAAGACTTGATAAGGTGAATAAAAATATTTGGTTTGATAATATAATAGGATTCTATTACTCAAATGAAGATATTCCAAGGTGGTATACACTTTTTGATAAAAACGAGAAAAACTTCATTAGGACAAATCCTATTGTAAAGACAATGAATGCATTATCAACTACAGTTAAAAACCAATATAAAAAAATGATGCTCTGGATACCGTATCTAGGCGATTCACCTGGAAATATAGAGAGGGTTGGATATGTAGCTAATGAAACCAATATTTTTGACTATGTTCTTGTCCAACCAACCAGGTATTGGGACTCTAGTGGTTACATATCGCAAAATTCAGGGGATACGCAAATTACATTTAAACCAGAATTGGCAGATCAAATAAAAGATCAATTTGAGGTAAATGTAAGCTGCGAAGGAGCTAAAAGATTAATAATATCTGTATACAATAGAAGGGATATAAAAATATGTGAAAAATCCGTAGATGATTTTGAAGGGACTATTTCCTTTAAGCCAGGTAAGGGTTTATATACAATAAATGTTGAAGCAGTTTATGATTCCGGAAATAAGTATTATTGTAAGGCTGTGATTTTTGATAAAAATGGAACTTGGAGGTATAACCTTGATACCGTTGCAAGATCAACAAAAGAGAATGCGGTTTATTATGTTGGAAGTAACGGGAAGGACGGTAAAATTGTGGCTCCAAAGACATCCCGTACAAAAATAGGGTATGAAATGGAGGTTGATGCCTATGCATTTGCAGACCCTAACATTATTAGGGCTCAAGATATAAACTTATTCTTGAATGAAAAGACTGATGAGGCATCAAAGCTAAGGTATAAATATATGAGAGAAGAAATGGCAAAGTATTATAAATACCAGGTTTTGAAAAAGACTGAGTTTTATAATGCGTATTTAAAAACATTTAAAAATTTGGGAAAAGGATATCCAGTAGGATTTTTTGCAGGGGATCGTAGGGAGGTATTAGAGAGCTTAAATAACGGAATTACTGTCGATTCAGATAGGGTGTTTAATATAGTCAGTGATTTTTTTGGTGATGCTTAAAAAATATTTTGTACCCTAATTCTTTCATATATGATAAAATCGATAAATAATAATATGAAATGTGTCACATTAAAAGTATTAAGAGGGGTCTTTTATGATAATTAACCGATTTTTACACATAAAAAGATACCGACAAATAATAATGGTTTTTATAAAATATGAATTTGGTACACTAATTGACCAAATTGGAATCGCTAAGTATTTAAAAATTAATATCAAATTTATTAAAAACCCATTTTCATACTCCAAGACCTATACAATAGGTCAAAGACTTAGGCTATCTCTTGAAGAACTTGGTCCAACTTTTATTAAACTTGGTCAACTTATTAGTACCAGATCAGATATCTTGCCAAATGAAATTATATCAGAGCTTGAAAAACTTCAAGACTCTGTTGAACCCTTCGAATTTTCAGAAATTAAAGCATCAATAGAGAGAGAACTTGATGATAAAATAGAAAAAATATACAAATACTTTGATGAAAAGCCGCTAGCTGCAGCTTCAATTGCACAAATTCATAGGGCAACTCTAAACTCTGGGAAAGAAGTGGTTGTTAAAGTCCAGCGTCCGAGAATAATGAAAATAATTGAGCTTGATTTACTTTTACTTAAAGACCTTGCTTATTTTTTTGATCATCATTCAATATATGCAAAAATGTATAATTTTAATGAAATGGTAAACGAATTTGAAATTATTTTAAAAAACGAGTTGGATTTTACTAAAGAAGCATATAATTGTGATATATTTAGAACTAATTTTTCTAAGGGATCAGGAATTTTTGTTCCTCAAATCAGTTGGATTCATACTACAAAGTGTGTTCTTACTATGGAATATATTGAAGGTTTTAGAATCGATAACTTTAATGAATTAGAAAATAATGAAATTGATAGAAGTGTTTTAGCTAAAAAATTCGCTTCCTCAATTATAAATCAAGTTTTAAGGGATGGGTTCTACCATGGAGACTTACACCCCGGAAATATCTTTATAAAAAAAGATGGATCAATTGTTTTCTTAGATTTTGGAATTATTGGCAGGCTGAGTGGTGAAAGAAAAAATCAATTTTCAAACCTTTTTTTAGGGGTTGCATTCAAAAACAGCAGACTCGTTGTTCAATCAATCATTTACTTAGACACAATGTCAAAGAAAGTAAATATTAAGAATATTGAAAAAGATATAGATAGATTGATGGATAAATATCTATCTATGCCGTTAAATGAGCTTAAGATTGGAGAACTGTTTAGGCAGATATTCAAACTTGCTTTTTCATATAATATTATGTTACCAAATGAAGTAACAATGCTTGCAAAAGCTTTCATCACTACAGAATGGATAATTGAAAAACTTGATCCAAATTTAAATATTTTAGTGATTGCACAGCCTTTAGCAAGGAAACTTCTGCGCAACTCATTTTCAGTAGATAAGGTAGGGACTAAATTATGGAATGGTCTTATGGATTATAACCTTTTACTAAAGGAGCTTCCTTCTTTTATATTTAACTTAATTCGCAAAATAGAAGACGACGACTTCACTGTTCATTTTGAATTGTCAGGTATTGCTAATTTGCAAAATTGGCTTGATAGAATATTTAACAGGATCTCTCTTAGCTTAATTATACTAGCATCCAGTATTATTATCGCTGCAATAATTATTGGTGCAGGTGTAAGTGCTCAAACAGGGCTTGATGCATACGTTCTAAACATTACAGTACTTCGTATAGGGGTAATTATTGCAGGAGTTATGACTGCAGGATTAATCTACTCAATATTTCGATCAGGGAAATTGTAAAAAAAATAACTGTTCCTAAGTATAAAAAATAAAGATAAAATACCGATATATACTGTACTAGGTTACAAAATTACATTTTTGTCCACCTGGATAATATATTCTAAGATTCAGCTGAATCAAGAATATTATTAATGACCGTCAGTACATGTTAATACTTGCCTCAAATAAAAAATTATTATCTTGGCAAGTATAAGATATAGGAGATGATTAATATGAGTATAAATAATATTAACAGTGATACCTATAACAAATTAATAAGTAGCATAACGAGTAATGTTGCCCGTGTTGTTGAAACTTCAAAAGTTACTACAAGCATTTCAAATAAGAGTTCAATAGATAGTTTAGATTTAACCTCTGCTATAGCCCAACAGTCAGGGTACTTAAACTATAATTCTGACGGTAAATATTCTTTACCTAGTTTAGCTGATTTACTAGATCAATACCCTAAAAACAATAATTCCGATGACTTATTTAGCTTTATTGATAATTCGGGCAATAATTCAAGTGATTTTACTAATTACGGAGATTTCCTAAGCAATAATACAGCTAAAGACAATTCGGTAGTTAATGCATTTAATGAAATTGCCTCTACAAAATCAAAGGAAATTGACGATTTAATTTCTAAAGCATTAAGTAAATTAAGTGGTTCTCGGTGACAATGTACTTAGCTATTCCTAAGAATTTATATATACTTGCAAATACATACAGACACCAGAACACTAACCAGTTCTGCAATTAAAGCAACCAGTAATGTATATCGAATTTTTTTTATACCTACCGAACCCAAATAAACAGTAAGGGTATAAATAATAGTTTCAGTTGAACCCATCATGGTTGATATTACTTTTCCGATATATGAATCTGGACCATATACCTTGAACATATCTGCAACTACTGCCAGTGAAGCACTACCAGATAATGGCCGTAATAACATTAATGGAACTACCTCTTTAGGAACATGCAATAAACTTGTTATTGGTTTTAATATTAACAGTATAAAATCTAATGCTCCTGATACCCTAAAAACACCTATTGCAACTAAGAGCCCAATTATAGGTGGAAATATACTAATAATAATATCTATGCCTTCTTTTACTCCTTCAATAAATAAGTCATATACTTTTATATCGTGATAAAAACCAATTATTAAAATTGTTAGAATAGTTATTGGTATTATATATAATGGTAGTAGATTTAAGTTATTCATAAATAAGTTTTTAATAGTCTTCTTTGTGTTTTATTGAAATCATTTTAAAAACAAAAATACCAGCAAAATTGGCGCAAATTGAAGCAACCCAAATTGGTACTAAAACCTGCGAAGGATTAATTGACCCCGCAGAACTCCTTAATGCAATAATAGTAGTAGGTATTAATTGAAAAGCACATGTGTTTAAGATAAGAAATAAGCCCATTGAATTTGAACAGGTATCTTTCTTCTTATTCAATTTTTGCAGTTCTTTAATAGCTTTGATTCCAAGAGGGGTAGCAGCATTGCCAAGCCCAAAAAAATTTGCAACCAGGTTCATGATCATCGCATATATCGCAGGATGATCTTTGGGAACATCTGGAAATAAATAACTTAAGCATGGTTTTAAAAAGCTACTTATTTTTGACAATACTCCACTTTTTTCAATTATTTTCATTAGCCCCGTCCAGAAACAAAGAACTCCAAGTAGATCTAGGCAAAGTTTAACAGCATTGTTTGCGGAACTGATAATTATATTATTTATTTCATCAATTCTTCCAGTTATTGCTGCAACTATAATTCCAAATGATAACATTACAAACCAAATATTGTTGATCATATAGCATACACCTCAAAAAAATATATGCATAGAAGAAAATAAATATACTTAAATTTTGATTTATGGGGAAATTTATATCTATATAAAAAAAAATCATTTTACGTTGACTATTATTGGCATGAATGGTATCATAATATACGAGAATTATGTCGAATAATGTATAAAAAGGAGAATGCGCTATGAAATCTACAGGTATTGTTAGGAAAGTAGATGAATTGGGAAGAGTAGTCTTACCAATTGAATTAAGAAGAACTCTCGATATTACAGAAAAAGATGCTTTAGAGATTTATGTCGATGGTAATAAAATAATTTTAAAGAAATATGAGCCAGATTGCATCTTCTGCGGAAATGCTAAAGATATATCAGTTTATAAAGGCAAAAATATTTGTTCAGAGTGTTTAAGGGATTTAATGAAAAAAAAATAGATGGCATATTAAAAACATATAAAAGAGGCTAACCAAAAGCTAAAGAGGTTAAGCCTTTTTGTATTGAGGAAAAACTTCTTCTTAGAGCAAATATCTTATTGAAGTCCAAGACTATAAATATTTCACATATTTAGTAACCTTATTTTACATACAAGAATATAAATATATTAAAAATAAAAATAAAAGGAGAAATTTTTTTATGAAGCATTCAATAGAAGCATCAAGTTTAGCAGAAGTAATCGATAGAATATTAGACAAAGGTATAGTTGTAGATCTTTGGGCACGAGTCTCACTAGTTGGTATTGAACTTCTTGCTATTGAAGCAAGAATAAGTAATACTTAGTGTAGATACTTGGTTATGTTATGCAGGTGCAGTTGGATTACTTTCAAGATCTGCAGCAGATTTAACAAATAATTAAGAATATTAATAAGGGATTGTCAATCCTTTATATATTGTCATCCTGTCCTGACAGTCACAAAAATGTGATTTTGTGACTGTCCAGGACAGATTTTCTAGTTTAGCCTTCATTTTTTTGTCATATACTCCTATGCACGAGCATATAATTTATAAACATATAGCCAAAAGGAGGTTATTTCTTAAGTATAGGAACATACTTGGATTATTTCTATACTTACTTTTAAAAATTTATATTATATGAGGTGAAGTGTAAATGATTAAACAGGTAATCGATGCAGTAAAAGTATTTTTCAGACAAATATATACTAATCCTGCAGATGTAATAGGAATAGTCCAAAACAATGAGGGATGGGAGTAATTGCTAGAAATACTTACAGATGAAGAATATACAAAAAAAAGAATACGAAATGATTTGATTTCTATATTTAAGGTCATACTTAATAAAAATGCAGAAGTAATAGCATATACTCGTGAAGAAATACGTGAAAGAGGAAGAGCACTTCAAAAGATAGATGATTAGATAATTTTCTTAATATTATGGAGGAAAAATAATGACTCAGGTTCAAGTGAATAACTCAGGAAATATTAAATTAGATAAAAGAAATGATATTGTGTTAACTCAATACATGAAGAATATGACTTCAAGGGCTCTGGCTTACTTGAATGCAGGATTCCCTATTCATTTAAAAGGTTGTGCGGGAGTAGGCAAAACTATTATAGCTTTACATATGGCTCATGTAATCAAAAACCCAACTACAATTATTTTTGGAAACGAAGATTTTCAAACGTCAGATATGGTTGGACTCCAGTATGGATATAGAAAAAAACTGATTATAGATGAATTTGTTCACTCTGTCTATAAAAAAGTAGAAGATTACGAGCAAAAATGGATGGATGGTAGAATAGTAGAAGCATGTGAAAAAGGACATACACTTATTTATGATGAATTTAACCGTTCAAAACCTGAGACTAATAATATATTATTATCAGTTTTGGAAGAAAGGGTTCTTGAACTTCCTACTAGCTATCGGGGAGAAAAGAAAATGATTAAAGTTCATCCAGAATTTAAGGCAATATTTACAAGTAATCCAGAAGAGTATGCGGGTGTATATAAATCACAGAATGCATTAGTTGATAGACTTATAACAATTGAATTAGATTTTCCGGATAAGGAAAGTGAAATAGGTATAGCTGAAACTAAAAGTGGTATGAATAAGGAAGATGTCAAGAAAATTGTAACTATTGTAAGGAATCTTAGAGAAAAATATAAGTCCAAATTTGATATATCAATAAGACACTCTATTAAACTATGCAAAGTTATTGAATCAAATAAGATTGATATTGATGAAAAAAATCAAATTTTCAGGCAAATTTGTATGGATATATTAACGTCAGGGCTAAGTGCACAAAAAGCAAATATAAATAAAGAAGAGATTATAAATAGCATTAATCAAAATATCTGCTTAGTTACGGGCAGTTAATCAAGGAGGATTTTACGTGAATAGACTTAAAACAGTTACTGATATTTATATCCAAAGAAAATCTCTTACAAAAGAGACAACAGATTTTTTTCTACTTCATGTTGTTACAAATCAAATAAAAAGATTAATACATACTAGAAATGAATTACTAGAAAAAGTAAAACAAATAGATGCTATATTAGAAAAGCTGAGACAACATTATAATATAAACGATAGCTAACTATTGGAGCGAATTTTATTTATGACGGATAAAGATAATATTTTATCAAAACAATTTATATTTTTTTGTGGCAAAGGTGGAGTAGGGAAAACTACATGTGCTGCAGCAACAACTGTTAAACTAGCAAACGCGGGACATAAGACACTATTATTTTCCACTGATCCAGCACACTCCATAGCAGATTCATTAGAAGTATTTTTGACTAATAAAATAACTAAGCTTAGTATTCAAAATCTTTATTGTATACAGATAGACGCACCAAGCGAATTAAAAGCTTTTATTAAGGAATATAAAAATGAGATTACAAATTTTTTCAAAAATACAACTTATTTTGATAATCAAGATATTGAAGACATTTTACTACTTACTTTACCAGGTATTGATGAATTAGTAGCAATAAAAAAAATAATAGATTTTATTGAACTAGATAATGATTTTGAATATCTTATTTGTGATACTGCACCAACAGGGCATGCACTGAAGCTTCTTGCTATGCCTGATGTTATCAATGAGTGGATTAAAGTATTAGCAAATATGCAATGGAAGTATAAGTATATGATAAGCAGGATTTCTGATAACACTGTTGAAAATAATGAATTACTTATAATTTTGAAAAGAATGACAACAAAAGTAAAAAAAATATTTAAAAATAATGATCAGACAATCTTTAATGTAGTAACTGTTCCAGAAGCAATGGCAATAGCTGAAAGTAAACGTCTTATATTTTCATTGAATAAAATGGAGATAAAAGTACGTAATTTAATTATTAATAATATCATACCTGACAATGATGATTGCAAATTTTGCAGAAATTATAGAAACTCTCAAAATATTTATATAGAAGAATTAAAACAAAGTCTTGCTAATATAAATATTATTAGCAAGTTACGTTATGTTTCGGAAATAAAAGGAATAGACGACCTTATAAGTTTTTCTAAAGATTTAAATATATTAGGAGTTAGATACACTGGAGAATAAAAGACTTTACAAGGAGGCAACAGGGTGAGTGATAACATGGATAATGACGGTTTGTATTTATACGGAGTGATTCCTAAAAAAAACGCTAGTGCATTTGATCAAATAGGCATGGATGGACAAAAGATATTTACAATCGAGTATAAGGATTTATTAGCTGTTGTAAGTAATTCATCTTACAAGGTATACACCATTTCATCAGAAAACCTTTTAGTACATGACCGTGTATTAAAAGAAATTATGGAAAAAAATGATGTATTGCCTTTTAATTTTGGAAATGTTTTAAAATCAAGAAAAGATTTATTTAATCTTTTAATCACTACATATTCACATATGTGGAAAACGTTAAAAAAAGTTTCAGGTAGAGTTGAACTTGGGTTAAAAGTATTTATAAAAAGTGAAAGATTTAGGGATGAAATAGAAAATATACAGATAAAAAAAATGAAAAAGCAATTAGAAGGCTTGGACGAAAAAACATCATATTTACAAAAAATAGAGCTCGGGAGACTAGTTAAAAAATCTATTGAAGAAAAACAGAAAGAATATGAAAAGAAAATAGTTGAGTATTTAAGACAGTATTGTGTATATAAAAAAATTAATGATTGTAATATTGTAAACATGATACTCAATGTAGCATTTCTGGTAGATAAAGAGAAAACAGATGTATTTGATGAAAAAGTAAAAGAAATATGCAATAAATATGAAGAAAAGTTTGATTTTAAATATTCAGGACCCTGGCCACCTTATAATTTTATTGAGGTACCTAAATGATTTATAGGTTTAAAAAGTACTTACCTAAACCCGAAGGAGAGGTTAATGATGAATTTTTGAAATAACGGGGGGGTGTGTATGTGTTTCTTTTAGATGCTTTCATTAATCTTGTATCAGTAATAAATAATTATGTAGATAAAGAGGTAAACGATGCAAATAATCTTCAGCAAAAATTGCTTGAATCTAGATTAAAATATGAAATGGATGAAATAACAGAACAAGAGTATGAAGAAATTGAAAAAATTGTGTTAAATAGAATTAATGAGATAAGACAACAAAAACTAGATGATGCAAAGGACTATAATTAGGTGATTAAACTATGAGTGGAAATGTTGTGGATAATCAAGAAGTTACATTGCTTGAATTACTAGATAGATTACTAGATAAGGGGGTTGTTATATCAGGAGATTTGGTAATATCTGTTGCCAATGTAGATTTGATTTATGTAGGATTAAGAGTACTTATATCTTCTGTTGAAACCCTTAATAAGCATTCATTTAATCATGCCTAAAGAGAGGTGAAATGATTATGCCTAATATAAAAAGAAATGATAAATTCATGTATTTGTATGGGATTATTAATTCTCCAATAATTGATAAGATAGACGCTGTTGGAGTAACAAACAATAAGCCTTATATCATTTCCTTTAAAGATATGGGCATAATTGTAAGTACCTGTATTAATCAAAATATCGATACTAGTTATGAGAATTTATCAAAGCATGATGAAGTGGTTTATGAATTGATGAAGAAGTATTGTATACTCCCTGTTGCTTTTAATACTCTATTAGAGAGTGAAATTGCCATAAACGACTTTTTAACCCAAAAATATGACCAAATAAAATTAAATTTTAAAGACTTAATAAATAAATATGAAATGGGATTAAAAGTTTTTTGGGACATTGATAAGATTAAACAAAATATAAATAATGAAAAAGAAGAACAAAAATTAAGTTATTTTACTGCTGATACTCCAGCCAAAAAGTATCTTCAAGAAAAGCTGGATTTTTATTATTACCAAAATAGGGTAGAAAGAAAAGCAGAACTTATTAAAGAAAAAATTATTCAAGAATTAAATCTTGATGATTGCTGTATATATAAGATTAAGCTGTTGCAATCAAAGAGAATAGTTATAAATGGAGCTTTCTTAATAAATATAGATATGAAAGAAAAATTTATAGATTCAGTTCATAAGCTTAAAGATAATAATATAGATTTGGCATTCTTGTTAAGTGGGCCATGGGCGCCATATAATTTTGTGAAGTTTAAGGAGAGCTGATTAAGCATGCAGGAAAATAGAATAATTATTGATAAAAATAATACAGATTTATTTGCTGATGAGGCAGAAAAGAAAAAAATGTTTATTGCGAAGAAAATGAATGCAAATCCGAATAATGTAGAACAAGGGTTAGCAAAATTGGTATTAACATTAGTTGAATTGATACGAAAGTTATTAGAAAAACAGGCAACAAGAAGAATTGAGAACAATTCTCTTACTGAATATGAAATAGAGGAAATGGGATTAACATTTATAAAATTGGATGAAAAAATGGAAGAATTAAAAGAAGTATTTAATTTGAAGGATGAAGATTTAAATCTTGATTTAGGTCCTTTAGGTAATTTGATGTAAAAAATAATTTAAAAGTGTGAGGTGATTTTAATGATGATGAAAAAATCAACAGATGCTTCTTCTCTTGCTGATATTCTTGAAAGGATATTGGATAAAGGTATAGTAATTGCGGGTGATATCACCGTAGGGTTAGCCGATGTTGAGCTTCTTACAATTAAAATACGACTTGTAGTATGTTCAGTAGATAGGGCTATAGAAATGGGTATTAATTGGTGGCAGTTTGACCCAGCATTATCAAGTAAAGCAATAAAGGAGAAAGAAGGAATGCAGCAATTGCGGGGTGAATTTCATGGATGAATGCGCTATATATCTATACGGAGTTGCTCCTTCTGAATTAGTAAATGATCTAAATATACTGGGAATAGATAGTACAAATAAATTATATACTATAATATACTCTGATCTAAAAGCTATTGTAAGTAATGTTTCATTGGAAGAGTATAATGAAGAAGAATTTGCAAAAAATATTGAAGACATGAATTGGCTAAAGGAAAAGGCTTTTTTACATTCTAATATAACAAATGAACTTTTTAATACAATAGGAAATATAATTCCGGTGAAATTTGGAAGTATATTTATACTTTATGAAAATTTACATAAATTTTTAAATGAGAATTATCAAAATCTAAAGGTAAATATTGACTGTGCTAAAGGAAAAGAAGAGTGGGGAATAAAACTTTATGGTGACATGAATCAGTTCATTAAAGCAAATATGTCTGATGAGAGAAATCAAATCGAGGAACAGGCAGCTACCGTATCAAAGGGTGCGGCATATTTTATAAAAAAGAAACTCTCAAGTACTATAGAAGAGAAAGCAAAAGATAAAATAATTGCATTATCTCAAAAAATTTTTAATGAGATCTCAACAAAGAGTATTGAAAGCAAGCTTAATAAACTTCTTTCAAAAAATGCTACTGGAATGGCTTACGAGATGTACTTAAATTCAGTTTATTTAATAAATAAAGATGATGTAGATTCGTTTAATAATGTAGTAGAAAATTGCAAAAAAGAATATGGAAATAATGGATTTTACATTGAAGAGACAGGACCATGGCCAATATACAACTTTTATCGTTTAACCTGAGACTAGTGCCATAAGATGACACATGGTCTGCGTCCCTATGTCATCTTATGGGGATCATGGAATACATACTTATTACAATAAATAACTATTTTATCAAATTTTAGAATATTTAAGGCATTCTTAAAATAAATATTCGCTTTGGTTTATATAAAATCCTTCTTTAGCATGAAAGAAAGTCCTCCTCTTTATTCACCATAGAATACAAACTTATTTTTACCTGACTTTTTAGCCATATACATTGCATTATCAGCTTTTTTGATGAGTTCATTCATGTCTCCTCCTAAGATCAGGGTAGACACTTATTCCTATGCTTGGGGTTATATGTCCAACATTTTTCCCAAGTGGTATATCTTCACCTATTTTTTCTAAGATTCTTTCACAAACGCGATTAATAGCGGATATTTCAGTCAGATTTTCTAATACTATAGTAAATTCGTCTCCACCTACTCTTGAAACAGTATCACACTCGCGTACGCATTCTGTGAGCCTAGTAGCTACTGCTTTTAGCACTACATCTCCAGCGTCATGGCCTAACGTATCATTTATCATTTTAAATCCATCTAAATCAATAAACAATATGCCACAAAAACTTTATGCTTTTTAGCAATGTCTAAGGCATGTGATAACCCTATCTTGGAAAAGCTTTCTGTTTGGTAATTCTGTAAGCATATCATGTGTTGCCATTTCTTTTAGCTTTTATTAGATACAGATAGATCTTTAGTTCTTTCTGCTACAAGTTCTTCAAGATGCCCATATATCTTTGAATTTTCTATTGATATAACCATTTGTGAAGAAAGCAGATTTCAAAAATTCCACTCGATCTTCTGTAAAAGCTCCTGTAGATAAGTCATTCTCTATATACAAAATTTTGCTAATATCCCCCTGATACATAAGAGGCATGCATAACACTGATTTAAGCTTATTTTCTCTTATATTTATCATTTTTAAAATCTGGTTTTTGACTTACATCGTCTAGTATAAGCAGTTCTTTTGTTCTCTCCACAAAATTTATTATTGATGCTGGAAATCCTGATTTTGTAGTACTATTTACGCTATAATTAGCTTCTATAACAAAGTTATCTTCTTTTTTGGTTAAGAGCAGAATGCTTTCTGCTCCTGCACTTTCTACAATTGTTTTCATTAGTTTGTCTATAAGATTTTTATAGACTATTTCACCTGAAATTGCTTGTGATGCCTTTATAATAGCTACCAAATCTAGTGTATCTCTGTTTTGTATATTTGTAGCTGTATTTGTTTTAGACATGTATGTTTTAGACATACTAGGTTTAATTTTAGTTTTTAAGCTCTTTTCTAACTCTGGATACATCTCATCCATTTGTTTTACTTTAACTAAAGCTCCCCATCTTTCATAGCATTGTCTTGCATGTATAAGATATGTTAGTGCTATTCTTTGGTTTTCTCTGCCTAAATGGTATACACCTGCTCTTTCACTGGCTAATGCCTCTTCATTTATGTACTCGTTCTTACTGGCTTCTGATACTGCTTTCTCATAATAATCTTCTGCCTTTTTGTCTTTGCCTAAAACCCGTGCTAATTCTGCTTCTATTAAGTAGTATTTATGTAATATATTCATTGGACCATATTTAGCACGGTTTTTTAGTTTTTTTAAATTTGGATATACCATTCTTAGTGTATTTAGCTTTTCTAACCTTGATGCTTTATCATATACCGCCAGATATGCTAGCGATTCATAAAAGTAGAATAACGGAGTATAAATTGTTGATATGGCCGTAACTAAATATTTTCTAATCTTCACTATATTTTCTATTGCTATATTAAACTTAGAAAATATTATATTAGATATAATTACATTTAAATTTAAAACGAAAATGTAATTCTTATTACTTTTATCTAAAATATCATTTTCTGTTAATCTATCTTTAATATAAAGATCCGACGCTAAGCTTTTTATTGCCTGAAAAAGATGCGCTCATAACTCATCGTAAATTAATTCTTGTTTTAAATTTTTCACTATATCGACTTAATGAAATTCATATCTATTAGTTCTGAAAGATTATGACCTTTTAGAAAATTTGTGACTCTATAACCCCCAATATACAATACGTTGTATATTAGTTATCTCCAATTTCCATTCCTACTAAATACCCTTCATAAAGATTTTTATAATAATATCCAGACTTTCATCGTAATGTAAAAGAAAAAGTTATTATATAAATATATATAACTTGACCTATCTTTAGCAGAATAATATTTTTCAGATAAATTCTCTATATACATCACGCCATTTTAAACACCCTTCTATATTTTCTGATTTAATGATAATATCGCACTATAGGCATCATAACCCATCCCTCATGTAATAATTATTACCATACTTAATAGATAATTCTACTAATTTAAATCCAATCATTATCAATAGATTTGGCCTACAAAGTATATGCAGGTGTTTTGTTTCAGAAAGTATTTTTATAGCAGCCTGATATAATTTTATCATTTAGATCAGGAAGATCTAATATATCTTTTGGGTTTTTACCTCTTAATAATAATTTTGTTTTAATTAATCCGATTAAAACATCAAATGTACTTTGGATTGGCATGTAATTTTATTCCTAATTGATTTAATATTTCAATTGCTTCATTTATAGCTTCATCTGCTTTTTCTTGGACAAATAACGCTTTTATTTTTAATGCATAAACCTCTATTCTATCTAGTAAATTGTTTGCGTTTTTTAATGTCGCATTAATAAACCGATTCATATCGCTATAGTTGCCACATAAATATGCACACTCAGATATTTCCAAATATAATTTTAACATTAAGTCATATTCGTTTTTCCATGTTCTCTTCATCTAAAAGCTTTATACCTACACTTAAATACCAAAAAGCAACATCATACGCCGTTGAGCTTCTTGCTTTCTTTCCTGCATGTAAATTTAGTTTAGCCAACTCATTTTTTTCATCTTCCCGTATATATTAGGTCTATCCCCAATATTTAAGTGATTCACTATATCAAAAACCCTATCTTCCATTAGATCTTTTAGTAGTATTTTTGATCACAGTAACCTTCCTATCTTTAAATGTGCTTGCTTTTTGCTGTCTTCATCAATTAAGTAATATGCTGCTTGCTGAACCCTATCGTGTGAAAATTTATATGAAACAGTTGAATTTTGCGTGGTTTCCTCTATTAATTTATATTTATTGCCCAAAGGTATTATTAGATCAGCCTGTAGGGCTTCGAATAATTCTTTAGAAGTCTCAAATTCTGATTTTTCATTTATAACTGAAAGTGTACTAATATCAAATGTATTCCCTATGCACGCTGCAAGCTTTAATATATCTTGAGCTTTGGATGATAACTTTTGGATTTTATCTACCATAAGATCTACTACATTATCAGTTATGCTCTTTTGCTCTATCCTAAGAATATCCCACTTCCATTCTCCATTTTGATTATCAAATTCTAATAGCCTATCATCATAAAGAGATTTTAGAAATTGGTTCAAGAAAAATGGATTTCCATTTGTTTTACTTTCACATAAGCGAGTAAGAGATTCTGATTTCTTATTATCACACCATAATGTATCAGAAATGAGGTTATTTATATTGCCAAAATTTAAAGGTCCAAGTAGTAATGTATGTATATTCTCTTTGTATTTTTTTATTTCATTTAATGTGATTATCAATGGATGTGTCATAGCTACTTCATTTTCTCTATATGCGCCTATAAATAGAATATTTTTTATACCTGAATCATTAAGGAGAAGTTCTAGCATTTTAAAAGATGGTAGATCTGCCCATTGTAGATCATCTATAAATATTACTAATGGATGCTCTTTTGATGCTAATACCTTTACAAATTTTTGAAAAATGGTTGTAAAACGGTTTATTGCTTGCTCAGGAGGAAGCTCGGGGACACTTAGTTGTTTACCGATTATAGTCTCAAGCTTTGGAATAATATCTACTATAACCTGACCTATAGACCCTACAGCTTCTAATATGCGTTTCTTCCACAAATCTATTATCCCATCAGATTCTGTTAAAATGTGACTTATAAGTTCATTAAAGGCTTGAATAAACGGCATATATGGAATGTTACGTGATAATTGATCAAACTTTCCGGATATGAGATATCCTTTTTTCTCTAAAATAGGTTTATAAAGCTCACTTACAAGTGTAGATTTACCTATTCCAGAATACCCGGCAACCAATGTTAACAAAGATTCTTCTCCTTTTGCAACAGAATAAAAATCATTCATAAGCTTCTCTATCTCTTTTTCACGTCCATAAAGTTTTTGAGAAATTTCAAATCTTTCTGGGATATCTTTTTCTCCTATTTTAAAATCTATGGATCTAAGATACTCCTCAAAATCATGTTTTATTCCAAAGCTGCTTTGGTATCTGTCTTCTGCATTTTTTGACATTAGTTTTAGTATAATGTCTGAAATAACTTTAGGTATATCTTGATTTATCTCATATGGACACATTGGTACTTTTGCTATGTGACAATGCACCAATTCCAGCATATCTTCTGATTTAAATGGCTTTTGCCCTGTCAGAAGCTCATATAAAGTAATTCCTAATGAATAATAATCACTTCTGTAATCTATTTTTCTATTCATTCTTCCTGTTTGTTCTGGTGAAATATAGACGAGTGTTCCTTCTATCCCTTTTGGATTTACAGCTTCTTGTATTTCACTAGATAAAAGAGCTGAGATTCCAAAATCAATAATTTTTACTTGATTTAAATCAGGATTCCACAGTATATTTGAAGGGTTTATATCTTTATGTATTATATTCTTATTATGGATTTTGCCTAAGATATCTACTATTTTAATTGCTATTTTTAAAAATGTATCTATGGTTATTTTATTTGAAGATATAATACTACTAAGTGGTTTTGCATCAATATATTCCATTACAATCATAAACGTATCTTGATATTTTTCTATACTATACATTTTAGGTATATCATCTATATTTAAATCAGAACATATCTTATACTCTAAATTAAATCTCGCAATGTCTTCATTGCTTGGGAACTCTTTAGATAACACTTTAATAGCTACAGGTAGCTTATCTACGTTACGAATAGCTTTGTATATAGTAGAATTCATACCTTCATACAATTTTTCTTGTATGGTATAGCCGTCTATCTTTAGCATGGAAAGAAATCCTCCTCTTTATTCACCGTAGAATAAAAATTTATTCATACCTGATTTTTTAGCCATATACATTGCTTTATCGGCTTTTTTAATGAGCTCATTCATATCTTGTCCAAAATCAGGGTAGACGCTTACCCCTATGCTTGAAGTTACATGTCCAATATTTTTCCCAAGAAGTATATCTTCACCTATTTTTTCTAAGATTCTTTCACAAACGCGATTGATGGTGGATATTTCAGTTAGATTTCCTAATATTATAGTAAATTCGTCTCCACCTAGTCTTGAAACAGTATCACACTCTCGTACGCATTCTGTGAGTCTAATTGCTACTGTTTTTAGAACTATATCTCCAGCATCATGCCCTAATGTATCATTTGTCATTTTAAATCCATCTAAATCAATAAACAATATACCTACAAAAAGTTTATGTCTTTTAGCAAAGTCTAAGGCAGAAGAAAGCCTTTCTTCGAACAGCTTTCTGTTCGGTAATCCTGTAAGCGCATCATGAGTTGCCATTTCTCCTAGCTTTTTATTAGATTCTTCTAATTTTTTATTAGATATAGATAGCTCTTTTGTTCTTCCTATGACAAGTTCTTCAAGATGCTCGTATACCTTTGAGTTCTCTAAAGATATGACCATTTGCGAAGAGATCAGATTCAAAAACCCTACTCGATCTTCTGTAAAAGCTCCCGTAGATAAGTTATTCTCTATATATAATATTTTACTGATATTTCCTTGATACATAAGAGGCATACATAATACTGATTTAAGCTTATTTTCTCTTATATATTTATCATTTTTAAAATCTGATTTTTGACTTACATCGTCTAGTATAAGCAGTTCTTTTGTTCTTTCTACAAAATTTATTATTGATGCTGGAAATCCTGATTTTGTATTACTATTTACGCTATAATTAGCTTCTATAACAAAATTATCTTCTTTTTTGGTTAAGAGCAGAATGCTTTCTGCTCCTGCACTTTCTACAATTGTTTTCATTAGTTTGTCTATGAGATTTTTATAGACTATTTCACTTGAAATTGCTTGTGATGCTTTTATAATAGCCACTAAATCCAGCGTATCTTTGCTTTGTATATTTGTAGCCATATTTGTTTGAGACATGTATGTTTTAGTCATACTAGGTTTAATTTTGCCTTTTAAGCTCTTCTCTAACTCCGGATACATTTCATCCATT
The DNA here is from genome assembly GCA_963767415.1 of uncultured Eubacteriales bacterium. Lineage (GTDB taxonomy): Bacteria > Bacillota > Clostridia > Acetivibrionales > CAVYEU01 > CAVYEU01. Next base: position 1,204 of record CAVYEU010000116.1, on the reverse strand, counting down.
TGTTTTACTTTAACTAAAGCTCCCCATCGTTCATAGCATTGTCTTGCATGTATAAGATATGTTAGTGCTATTCTTTGGTTTCCTCTATCTAAATAGTATACACCTGCTTTTTCACTAGCTAGCGCTTCTTCATTTATATACTCATTCTTATTAGCTTCTGATACTGCTTTTTCATAGTAGTCTTCTGCCTTTTCATTTTTGCCTACGAACTCTTGCCAATTCTGCTTCTACTAGGTAATATTTATGTAGCATATTCATCGATCCAAACTTTGCGCGGTTCTTTAGTTTTTTTAAATTTGGATATACTATCTTTAATGTGTTTAGTTTTTCTAATCTTGATACTTTATCATACAATGCAAGGTATATTAGTGATTCATAAAAGAAAAACATTGGAATATGAATTGTTGCCGTAACCGAATCTAAATATTTTTTTATTTTCACTATTTTTTCTTTTGCTTTGTTAAACTCAGAAAACACAATATCCAGTGTAATCATATGCATGTTTACACTAAAAATATAACTCTTACTACTTTCATGTAAGATATTATTTTCTGTTAATTTATTATTAATAGAAGAGTCAGACATTAAGTTTTTAATTACTTTATATATCGGATCAAAATATTCATAAATTGCTTTCTGTTTTAAATTTTTTACTACATTAACTAAAAAACTCATATCCATTAGCTCTGAAAGATTATGACCTTTAGAAAATTTGTTAATTATAAACATCAATATACACCACGATGTGAATTCGTTATCTCCAGTTTTCTGTTCCGGCTAATAACCTTCATAGAAGTTTTTTATAACATTATCTAAGATTTATCGATATGATAAAAAAAGAAATTACATATAAATATATTATTTGATCTATCTTTAGCAGAATAATATTTTTCAGATAATTTTATATATACTTTACGCCATTTTAAAGATTCTTTTAAATTCTCAAATGATAATAATACTATACAATATATACCATATCCCATTCCTAATTCATAATTAGTACCATGCTTAATAGACAATTCTATTAGTTTGAACCCAATAGTTAAAAATAAATTTGGTTTGTAAGTATATGCAGATGTTTTTATTTCAACAAGTATTTTTATAGCACACTCTATAGTTTTATCATTTAGATCTGGAAGATCTAATATATCTTTTGGACTTTTACCTATTAGTAATAATTTTGTTTTAATTAATCCAATCAAAC
>CAVYEU010000115.1:0-5089 GCA_963767415.1 uncultured Eubacteriales bacterium | reverse complement strand
CAGCCTGCGCGATGCCGTCCTCGATTTGCGCGTCAATCAGGAAACCCAGCAGCAGGGCCAGTTGAACGCTTTCCTTGATGGAGGTCAACAGATTCAAGAGCTGTTCAACGAGACCTCTGGAACAGGCTTGCAGGCTCCGCTCTCCGCCTTTTTCAATAGCCTGTCAGAATTGGCCTCTAATCCCAGCGATCTCACCACGCGCCAGAATGTGGTCACTTCCGCTCAGAACTTGGCCACAGCGTTCAATCAAACTTCCAACAATCTCTCCACCCTCCAGCGCAATACCGATCTGGCCGTGCAACAGTCCGTCAGCCCTGTACAACCAGCCTAGCCGCCCAGATCGCCTCGTCCACTAATCTATGCCATTCTTGATATCCTTTATGAGACTCTAAATCTTTTGATTTATATTTAAACCGTATATCTTCTCTTTCAAATATTTTCTTTAAAGTTTCATGCCTATCAAGTTTTTTCATAATCTTATTTGAAAGCAAATGGTGAATTTGTCCCATTGAGCCATCAACTTCTGTATATCTATTACAATTATGTACAAATACATCAAGCTCTGATACAAAATATGTATTCCAATCAGCTACTTCAAAATTGTATACTCTTATAGGATCTCGAAGTACTTCATCTTCAACCTTATTTACCACAGCCACTTCGCCCGAAAATAGCTGTAAAGTATCTCCTACTCTAAGTTTTCTTGCTTCTGTCCAGCCTTTACCGATTACATAAAATGGATGTTTTCTAGTGGTATTTAATTCTTTATCTCCTACCCAAATATGTCTTAGTGTCTTTGTTTCATTGACAAATATTCCGGTTATTTCTTTTAGCCCTTTTTCACCGGTTTCCGGATTTTCTGAGTAAACTTTGTCCCCTACTTTTAATTCTTCAATAGGTTTATGACCTTTTTCAGCATCAATCAATGTTTCACTTGTAAAACACCTACCGGTTTTTTGCAATTTATCGGAATCTTTCAATAATATATTCATTGATCTGCCTGACATATAAGTTGCTGATGTTGCAACCATTCCTGCTGCCAGTGATTCAACAAGTTCTATTCCGGCTGCTGTTTCAAAAAAGCCAAACCCTACTCCTGTTTCTGCAAGGGCTAATCCCAATGCTCCGGATGTGCCGGCTGCGCTAAGTGCTCTGGCAGCATCTATTGCACTTCCTGTAGCTATTCTAGCGAATGCAACTTGGCAAACTGCATCTGTAGATGTTTTCCCTAACATAAAGTAGTAATTACTTTCCGGTGGTGTGTATCTGTTTATTAGTTGTGCTATACCAAAAAACATATTATCATCTAACCCACATATTACTCCTTTTATAAACATTGAGACATCTTCGGCTGTCATATCACTTATAAATGTTTCTCTAATGAGACTATTTAAGAATTTTTCTAAGAACTTGTCTACATTAATGTTTAACTTCTTTAAAAACTTTATGACACCACTTGATATCCTGTTTTCTTGCAATAATTGCAAAGATATAATATTTGCTAATGAATGAGTTCCTATGTGTTCTGCAATTTCAGGGTACTCTGAAGACCCCACAACTATATTATGATCAGATGCTTCTTTCTCGTCCATCATATCAAGATGGTGTGGTATTTTTGATGCATTGCCAAAATCAATCGCGGCTTGTCCTGATTCGATGATCATACTATATGCAGTTTTATCAAGTTTACCGGTCTGAGGTAAATCATGTTCTCTTTGAAACTTCTTTATTGCAGCTTCTGTATGCCCTCCACTTGCCCATTTCCCATCATATCCATATGGACCAAAATCGAAAGGATCGCTAAATCTTACATCATTTAATGCTCCGATATATCTTTGCGCAAGCTCAACAATAGGGCTATATACTCCCGGTGTTATATGGAACTCTTCATCTCCGGCGCTTATTACAGGTGGAACATATACCATCTGTATCCTTTGGTCTACTGCATCTTGCAAGAAATTATACAGTTGAACCACATTGCTGTATCTACCAACCAAACCATATTTTCCAGCAAAGCAGTTTAGACACTTATTTAGGTATGGGTCAAATTCTGCATTTACGGCCAAATCAAACCATCCGAAAACAGATGGATGCCTTTTCGCTAACTTCATAAGGTTGTGCCTTGCTTTAGTATTGCCAGGTAAGGGAGTAGTTTCTTCAGCTGCTTTCTTAATTTCTTCTGGCCATCTTTCTCGCGATAGACTACCTTCTGTAAATCCAAATTTCTTTTCAAAATCAAGTATGCACTTATTTAAATAATCATCCCATTCTGCATTTATCGCTAAATTATAGTTAAATATCCCAGGATATTTTTTTACTATTTGCATTAAGTAGTATCTAGATTTTGTGTTGTTTGGTAACGATGTATTATCTACAATAATATCATTTAAATTTTTATACAATTCACCAATATTTTTGTATTTCCCTTTTAGGTCATACTTTGCCGCAAAATCAAGTAGACATTCATTTAAATATCCATCCCAATCATTATTGATAGCGAGATTATATGTAAATATACCTGGGTACTTTTGCACTAAGCTCATCAAGTTTTCTCTAGCCTTTTTATTATCTAAATTTTCACTATTTGATTTTGCTTCAAATTGAATAGCTTCTCCCGCAACAACTCCTGATGCTGCCATTACTTGACTGGCTACAGGATTGCTTGGAGGAACAACCGTACCTTCAATGTTTTCTTTTTGTAATACTCTTGAATTTTCAAATATCCAATAACAATGAGGATAATCCCCACTTTGTGACCTTTCACTATGTACTAAGCTTACTTTTGCTTTGACAATTCCATTAAAGCTATTACTATCTGTTAGTTTTATACCATCATCAAGTTCAGTATTATATCTTTTATTTTGTCTATTTGGATCAAATACTATAAATCTTTCTTCGCTACCTTTTCTTGTTATACCGGCTAATACTATAACATGTCCAACATCTGAAAAATGGCCATCTTTCATTGATGCTATCACCATATGTCTACCATCTAATAATGCTTGTTTAACTTCATCTAAGTTGTTTGTAGGTTTACATGGTATTCCATATTTCTTTGCACAATATTCATAAAATCTTTTATCTGTTCCACTATTCGTTGTTCTAAACCTCCAGCTACAGAATCCTCTTTAAGTATATGTGGATTAATATTTTCACCTAATATGGTAGACACTACTATAGCCATACAAGTAGGTCCGCAACCACTAGTTCCCATAGTTCTACCAGAACTACCATCCACACTATATAGTTCAGAACACCATGGCTCATCTTCTTGTGAGTAGTATTTTGCATTTGAAATTGTTACAGTATCCTCACTCAAATTCTTTAAAACAGCAACATCCTTATCTAGAATTTTATCATCAAAAAATAAATTTAATGCTTTTATTGTTCTATCATCGCATCCTGAATAAGTATTCCATTTATAAGTATCTCGGACTCTTCTAACATCATGTATTTCCTTTGAAATATTGCTAATGCATTCTCCATAGGGCCATCATATATACCGGGAGTGAGAACTCTATTTCCATCGATGCAGTTAAGCTTATTAAGTACTTTTTGAATCTTCTCTACATTTTCGTTTTTTCTCTCCGGGCACAGACCTTTGAATGTTTTCTGACTTATTATCAAGTATATATCTTTGATAAAACATTGAAAGTTCCTTTGAAGTTCTTGGCCCACAACCACAATGATTATCTAATCCAAATGGTTTCTTGGGATCTGGTGTTAATTCCTTTTCGGAAAATCCCATAAAGCCTTTTTGAAAACGGATTAAAGACTCAATTGTCGATTATCGTAGACTTGCCTGAGGGACAGTATTGTTGTTAACCCAGTATCCAATTCTCATTAATGTTTGTTGGAGTATTTTTACGTTTTTTTCAGACTTATTATAAGGTTTAATCGCACCATAGGTATTATCTGCATCACCTTGGTTTGCTGCTGCCTGCCCTGAAGAAGCACCAGCTCCAGCTGAATTCCGATCATACAAATTTTTATAATATTTTTCGCGCTCATAGTCTGTTACATCTCCCCTTAATTCGGCTGAAAATAAATCGATAGCCCCAAAAATATCCCCCAACAGACATTTATCCCCTACAAGATATCTTAAGTGTTTTGCAGCTACAGATACATATTTGTGAGATATTATTTTCTTAGCAGGTTTAAAAGCCCAGCTCTTAACACTTCCTAAGAAAGTATCCGCTTCTTTTTCTGCTACCTCACATGCTGCTTTGTTGCGAAGTGCTTTTTCAACCTCATCATTTTCTCTTCTCTTTGCATAGCTCAAAGCAGTAAAAGTTTTGCTACCATCTGTCTCATTTATCTGATCTTTATCCAATTTGCCAATTAACTTGATTGCTAAAGGAGTATTATTCTTATCAATTGCATACATCAATGGAGTAAGTATTCCCAATTCATGCCCCATATCTACTTTTAAATTAACAGTTTCAGTATTAATATTTTCTATCCCTTTTTCAATCAATATCCTTGCTATGGATCTCTCTTTGGTTCGCTCAAATATTCCAGATGAATCTTTCCTAAGCATTGCAAAATGAAGAAGGGTATCTCCCTTGATTTTCTGGTCAAGTTTTGCCCCTCTATTTATCATCAATTCGACAATCTCATATGATGCATTTTGTACCGCATATGCTATCAAAGAAGTATGTTCTTTGTGTTCTTGGTTTACTTTTGCACCACTATTGATTAGAGCTTCTACCATCTCATATGAGTTCTTTTGTATAGCGTAGAATAAAAGAGTATTCCCTTTATAATCAGGAGTATTTATCATAGTTTCTAGGTTTGCTTTTTTCTCTTCTATGAGTTTCCTTCTTGAGTATTTAGTAAGTCTGACAATGAACTCTTTAGATTAGCTACATCTTTTGAGACTATAGAAAGGCTCAAGGTAACCTCGTTTTTCAGCTTTGCCAGTCTATTATCCAGATTACATATGCTATCCTCCATATTGGCTCCAGCACTTAACAGAAGTTTTACATTTTCGAGATTTGGTGATACAACTTCACTTACTCTTTCTCTTAAGTACTGCAGTAATCCAGCTTTACCACATCTTGCCACACTTTCAAATTTATCATTCGAA
>CAVYEU010000114.1:0-12214 GCA_963767415.1 uncultured Eubacteriales bacterium | reverse complement strand
AGCTCTGCAAATTTGGGGTTATCTGGCATGCTTTACTGATCTGTGCTATCTTCTCTACAGCCGTATCATAATTAAAATCTCCTGAATTTGAATCATATCCTAATTGTTTCAAAACAAGAGTACATAAATCTTTTCCTTTTAATGGACCTTGAGGATTAAAAGTTTCCATCGGGATTTCCCGAGATTATCCCACCATAATCTGTACTTGTTGCATATGCGATTTGGTTTACCGCCATGAATCTATTTGGCTCGCATCTTTAAGTTTTGACACTATTCGTTTTGCCTCTGTGGGATCTATTGCTTTAGCATCGTCTTCTTAAACCAAACAATCTTAGAACTAATATTGCCCCTGCTTCTCTTGTTAGAGAATCTCCTAGTGCTGGGACAAATGTAGTAGTTGATGTGCCGTAGTAAAGTCCAAGCTGATTTATTTTCGTAGCCTCTTGTGAAAAATTAAACTGCTGTGGACTATCAGGTACTGCCCATGTAGGCACAATAACTGTCAAAAACATTGCCATAACTAATAGTACCGCTAAATTCTTCTTGAAATTTCGCATATTTTTAAATCCTCCTTGATTTTATATTTCGGAAGTAATAAACGCAAAAATCAGGTTAACCTTACTTCCGACCTGTTCGAATAACCCGACTTGCCACTTACCTTATAATACTTACTTTGACAAATTTATCTTGTGTAATTTATTTTGAAATGTTAATTTATGATTATATATTTTTTTTATTTTATCTATATTCTAATTATATCAAGATCATTCTTTCGCGTCAATAAATTGGCAGTAAATTAAGGTAATTGTAACAGAATTGAAATATATAGTAACACGTTTTATTTATATTTACTTTAGCTTTTAACTATAATATGTTATTATAATATTTATTATAAACACTTGTGGAGGATATGAGAAATGGATGATAAATCATTTGATTTAGGCTCTTATTGTGTTTTGAACTGATACAAACATAAGTATACATTGAAATCTTTAAAGGAATGATGGTTTAAATGGCGTTGACACCAATGATGCAGCAGTATATGGATATTAAAGAACAAAATAAGGACAGCATCTTATTTTTTAGGCTAGGTGACTTTTATGAGATGTTTTTTGAAGATGCTAAGTTAGCGTCACGAGAGCTTGAGATAACGTTGACTGGAAAGGATTGCGGACTTAATGAAAGGGCTCCAATGTGCGGTATTCCTTTTCATTCTGCAGATTCTTATATATCTAAGCTGATTAAAAAGGGTTATAAGGTTGCAATCTGTGAACAATTAGAGGATGCAAGCCAATGTAAAGGACTGGTAAAAAGAGATATTGTAAGGATAGTAACTCCGGGGACACTTACTGATTCAAATATATTAGAAGAAAAAAGAAATAACTATCTTTTATCAATATACAAAAAAGAGGAGTCCTTAGGAATCGCACTAGCGGATGTTTCTACAGGTGAACTCCTTTGTTCTTTTATTGATTCAGGGAACTTAAGTGCAAAACTTTTTGATGAAATAGCTAAGTTCCATCCTACAGAAATTATTGTAGGGACGGAGCTTGCCAATCATTGTGGTACGGAGACAAAGGTTCTGATAGATGACATAAAGAAGAGATTTGAGATATTCGTTTCTATTATTGAAGATAAATATTTTGAGACTGAATTCGCAGATTCTATAATAAATGAAAAATTCAAAGGTCAAAATGATTTATCTGAAATAAATGGACTTTCTAAGAATGCAATAGGTGCATTGCTATATTATCTTGATAAAACACAGAAAACAAACCTAGACCATATTGTAGACATCAAAACTTATAAAATATCTGAATTTATGTCGCTAGATTTGTCCACTAGACGTAATCTCGAACTGACAGAAACAATGAGAGAGAAATCAAAAAAAGGGTCACTTCTTTGGGTGTTGGATAAGACTGTTACATCAATGGGAGGACGACTCTTAAGAAAGTGGCTAGAAGAACCATTGCTTAATGTCCATGATATAAATGATAGACTGGATGCTGTGTCAGAGTTTAAAGATAAGTTTATGGTCAGAATGGAAACTCGGGAGTTATTAAAAAGAGTTTATGATATCGAACGCTTAATGGGAAAAGTAATAATTGGCAATGTTAACAGTAGAGACCTGATATCATTGAAAAACTCGATTGAGCAGATGCCTTATATAAAGAACACTGTACAAAATTGCGAAAGTGGATTGAATAAAAAGATTTATAGCGAAATAGATGAACTCAAAGATATTTATACCCTTATAAATGAATCTATATGTGATGAACCACCTATAACTATTACAGAGGGTGGAATTATAAAATCGGGTTTTAACGAAAAAGTTGATGAATTAAGACTAGCAACAACAGATGGCAAGAACTGGATTGCAGCTTTAGAAGCATCTGAGCGAAGGAAAACAGGCATAAAGAATATAAAGATTGGATTTAATAAGGTTTTTGGGTATTTTATTGAAGTCACAAAGTCATATTTTTCACTCGTTCCTGATTATTATGTAAGAAAACAAACCCTTGCAAACTGTGAAAGGTTTATCACAGACGATCTAAAAAAAATTGAAGAGACAATACTTGGAGCAGAATCAAAGGTTATAGATCTGGAATACCAGATATTTCTAAATATAAAAGAAAAGATTGCCATAGCGATTAATAGAGTAAAACTTACTGCTAAAAATGTGGCCTGCCTTGATGTATTATGTGCTCTAGCCGACCTTGCTGATAGAGAATGCTATTTAAGACCTGAGATTTCGGATAATGGCAAGATAAAGATTGTAGAAGGTAGACACCCTGTAGTAGAAAAAATAACCGGTATGAATGCATTTGTACCAAATGATACCTTTTTGGATACAACTAAGAATAGGTTGTCAATTATAACAGGCCCGAATATGGCTGGTAAATCAACTTATATGCGCCAAGTTGCACTTATTGTGCTTATGGCCCAAATCGGATCGTTTGTACCAGCAAAAGAAGCTATGATCAGCATAGTGGACAAGATATTTACACGTGTTGGAGCATCTGATGATTTAGCTTCTGGGCAAAGTACATTTATGGTTGAAATGAGTGAGGTTGCAAATATTTTGAACAATGCCACCTCAAAAAGCTTATTGATATTAGATGAAATTGGAAGAGGGACAAGTACCTTTGATGGACTGAGTATTGCATGGTCTGTTATTGAATATATAAGCAATACTAGTAAAATGGGATCTAGAACCCTTTTTGCGACACATTATCATGAACTGACAGAGCTAGAAGGAAAATTAACCGGAATTAAGAATTATTGTATATCAGTTCAGAAACAGGGAGATGATATAATCTTTCTAAGAAAGATCATAAGGGGTGGAGCCGATGACAGCTATGGCATCCAGGTTGCAAAACTTGCAGGGATCCCTCAGGCTGTAATAGATAGGGCAAAAGAGATACTAAAAGAATTAGAGGATGCTGATGTCACCAAGTATGAAAGAAAACTTAAGAAGAATAGAAGACAGATAGAAGGCCAGATAGATATATTTTCAATGCCTGGTTTTACCAATCTTTACGAGAAACAAGATACTAACAAGATTTACGAAAGCAAACTGGTTAATGAACTGAATAGTATTAATATCACGACTACTACTCCTATAGATGCATTAAACATTCTTAATAAACTAAAAAATATGACTTTTACGAGGTAAGATTTATGGGGAAAATTATTATTTTGGATGAATTGACTTCAAATAAGATTGCCGCAGGAGAGGTTGTAGAAAGGCCGGCTTCAGTTGTTAAAGAACTAGTGGAGAACTCTATCGATGCCGGCAGTACAAATATTAGTGTCGAGATTAGAAATGGTGGAATAAGATATATAAAGATTACTGATAATGGTTCGGGGATATTATCAGATGATGCCTGTATTGCATTTGAGCGTCATGCAACAAGTAAGATAAGAGGAGCACACGACCTTGAATCTATAAGTACACTGGGATTTAGAGGTGAAGCCCTTGCAAGTATTGCATCTGTTTGCGAAGCAGAATTGACAACCAAAACTGAATCCGATCCGTTTGGAACATTTGTATCTGTAAAAGGAGGCAATATTCTGGAAACAAGGCAGGTGGGTTGTCCTAAGGGAACAACCTTCGTAATAAGAAATTTATTTTATAATACCCCTGCTCGTTTTAAATTTTTAAAAAAAGACTCAACTGAAGCTTCATATATATCTGATATAATAACCAGAATCTCGCTCGCAAAACCCGAAATATCATTTAGGCTAATTAGTCAAGATTCGGTTCTCATTCATGCTCCAGGGAATTCAGATCTAAAGAGTACGATTTTTAGCCTGTATGGAAAAGAAATAGCAAAAAATGTTCTTGCTATTTCTTATGAAGAGAATGGGATAAAGATTGATGGATATGTTGGGAAACCAGAAATTGCTCGGTCAAGCAGGAATTATCAATCAATTTATGTTAATGGAAGGTATATAAAAAGTAAACTTGTAGCAACAGCTATTGATGAAGCATATAAGACAATCATACTTAAAAACAAATTTGCTTTTGCAGTTTTAAATATCACCATAAGTCCTTTAAATGTTGATGTCAATGTGCATCCTGCAAAGACTGAAGTTAGATTTATGGACGAATCGCTGATCTTTAAAGCTATTTATCATTCAATCGTAAATGTGTTGCTGTATAAAATGGATATTAGAGATGCAAACATAAATTCCAATAAAGCATATAGTTTTCATGACAATGATCCTTCTAAGGTAGAATATATACAGCAAAGTATAGAAATTTCAAAAGAGCAATCAGCTATAAAAAGTTTAGTAAAAGAGGTGCCATTTTCTTCATATAAACAGGATTTACCTGATAAGCAGAATTTACCTGACGCTAATATTCAGGATAAGAAACCAATGATTAGAAAAGAACAGGAATTGGTCAAAGATAAAAAAACTGAACCTCAAATAAATAAACTTATCGAGATCAATGAACCTTATAATGTACATGAAGATAAATCAAATATAATCATTGGTCAAGTGTTTTTAACATATATCTTGATTCAAAAAGATAATGACCTGATATTAATTGATCAACATGCTGCCCACGAAAGAATAAAGTATGAAAAATTAAAAAAATTGTATAAAAATAGACAGAATATATCACAGATTCTGCTAAATCCGATAGTCTTTGAGCTATCAAATCAAGAGCTTAAATTTTTAGAGAATGAATTAGAGTTTGTTGAACAGTTTGGATTTAAATATCAGAGTTTTGGTAATAACTCCATCATTTTAAGAGAGATACCGTTTTTTGATAAAGGGGTAAATCCTACGCAGTTTTTTATAGAGGTGTTGGATTACATGATGCAATCCTATAGATATAAGAAAGAAGATATTATCGATGAAACTTTGCACAGAATTGCTTGCAAAAGCTCTATAAAGGCAAAAGACAAATTATCAGATCTGGAGATTCGAAAACTTCTAAATGATTTAGATGAGTTAGATATGCCATTTACCTGTCCTCATGGCAGACCTACGATGATAAAACTAACTAAGCACGAACTAGAAAAGATGTTCAAACGGTAACTTTAGTCTTCCTTATCTGGATAAAAAAGCATCAAATACACATATTATAAATAACTTATTGTAGTCAATATTTATGATTTAATATGTTATACTTGCTGAGGTAATAATTTTTTTAATGAGGCAAGTATTAACATGTACTGACGGTCATTAATAATATTCTTGATTCAGTTGAATTTTACTGAATCTTAGAATATATTATCCAGGTGGACAAAAATGTTATTTTGTAACCTAGTACAGTATATAATAATTTTGGGTGAACAAAATGAGACTTAAAAGAAATGAACTTTGTAAAATCAAACGCTTCAGAAAGATAAAAAATGTTATTGTCTATCTATTTATATTCCCAACAGTCTCAGTATTATTAGGATATCTTATTACTGCACTTTTTATTTTACCTGCATTAGCAAAAACAAGGTAACAGCTTTATGGTACTACTTAACGTCAAATCTATTGACAATAAAACTAATTTATATAAAAATAAAGAAGTTCAAGTTTTGAACTATTCTTGAACTGTATTAATTATTTTTAACACTAGAGGTGAATTACTAATGCAAAAAGAAGAAGTTATTGCTTTATTATTAGCAGGAGGCCAAGGAAGTCGACTTGGTATAATGACTAAGACTATTGCTAAACCTGGAGTCTTGTATGGAGGTAAATATAGAATTATTGATTTTTCACTTAGTAATTGTATAAATTCTAATATAAATACAGTTGGAGTTTTAACCCAATATCAACCTCTTAAACTTAATTCACATATAGGTATAGGAAAACCATGGGATCTGGACAGAATAAATGGTGGTGTTACTATTCTTTCACCATTTTTAAAATCTAAAAATGGTGAATGGTATAAAGGTACAGCAAACGCTGTGTTTCAAAACATTCATTATCTTGAGGGGTTATCACCTAAATATGTTATTATCTTGTCTGGGGATCACATTTATAAGATGGATTATTCAAAAATGTTAGAATTCCACAAAAGGAAGAATTCCGAAGCAACAATTTCCGTTATTAATGTGCCATTTCGAGATGCAAGCAGATATGGTATTATGAATACTTATGATGATGATAAAATATTCGAGTTTGAAGAAAAGCCCACGTCTCCAAAGAATACTCTTGCCTCAATGGGAGTGTATATATTTAACTATAGTATTTTAAAAAAATATCTTATTAAGGATGATCAAAACAGTGAATCAGATCATGATTTTGGTAAAAATGTAATTCCATCTATGCTAAATAATGGTGTTAGCATGTGGGCATATAGATTTAATGGATATTGGAAAGACGTGGGAACAATTCAAGCTTATTGGGAATCCAACATGGATCTAATAAGTAGGGTTCCAGAGTTTAATCTTTTTGATCAAGCTTGGAAGATATTTACGCCAAACCCTGTTAAACCTGCTCAATACATAGGTCCTAAAGGTAGTGTAAAAAAATCAATTATTGCAGAAGGTTGTATGGTTTTTGGGAATGTAAAGAATTCGGTTATTTTCCCAGGGGTAACAATTGAAGAAGGAGCTGAAATTGAGGATTCAATAGTAATGTCTGACTGTTTAATTATGAATAATGCAAAAATTTATCAATCAATTATATGTGAAAAAGTTCACATTGGTAAAAATGCTGTTATTGGTAAAGGTCAAAATATACCAAATGAATTACAACCCAATATTTATAATTCAGGGATTACAGTTATTAGTGAAGAAACACGAATTCCAAGTAACATAAAAATAGGTAAAAATGTTATGATTGATATAAACGTTTTAGAAAGCGATCTTAATTTAGATACTATAGATTCAGGTAAAAGTGTTATTAAGGGAGGCAATATTGAATGAATGACACTATAGGAATCATCCTAACTGGTGGCAAAAACACAAAGCTTAAGGAGCTGGCAGAATTTCGAACAAGTTCAGCTATTCCGATAGGGGGAAAATATAGGGCTATTGATTTTGTCTTATCAAACATGGTAAATTCAGGAATATCTAGCATTGGAATTCTCACTCAATACAATTTTAGATCACTTATGGATCATTTGGGTTCAGGTAAAGAATGGGATTTAGATAGGCGGAATGGGGGCTTATTTGTGTTTCCGCCGTATCTTTCAGGGGATGAGTCCGGATGGTATAAAGGTAGTGCGGATGCGATGTATAACAACATTACATTTTTAAAAAGAAGTTTTCAGGAATATGTACTTGTTGCTCAAGGAAATTGCATATATAAAATGATATTTGATGAATTACATGATTTTCATATTGATAACAATGCTGATATTACTATTGTTTACAAGGATATGTATGATTATGTAGACAAAGAACTTACTAACTTGGGTCAAATCAGATTAAATAATGAAAATAGGATTATAGATTTTCAAGAAAAACCACATGAAGTAAATTATAGAACATGCTCAATGGGTATCTACTTTATAAAAAGAAAATTATTAATTTCTATTTTGGAAGAGTGCGTTGCCCATGGGAATTATGACTTTGTAAAGGATATACTTATTAAGAAAATCGGATCGCTAAAAATTCTAGGATACAAATTTGACAGATACTGGAGAAATCTTAGTACTGTCAACATGTACTATAACTGTAATATGGAATTGCTTAATCCAGAAATAAGACACGAGCTATTTTTAGATAATGGTAAGGTATACACAAAAGTTAAAGACGAGTTTCCAGCGAAATTCAATGAAGAAGCTAATGTCAAGAACTCTATAATAGCAGATGGGTGTATTATAGAGGGAGAAGTTGTAAACAGTGTTCTATTTAGAGGGGTGACAGTAAAAAAAGGTGCTTTAATAAAGTACAGCATTCTGATGCAAGGAACAGTTGTAGAAGAAAATGCTTTACTTGAGCACACAATCCTTGATAAAGATGTCTATATTACAAATAATATACATCTAAAAGGTGCGAAAGAATGGCCACTTATTATTGGGAAAAATGCAATTGTATAATTAATCAAAATAAGAAGATAGAAATTAAGTAGGAAGTAGCTTAAGTTGCTTCCTACTTAATTTCTATCTTCTTATTTTGATTAATTATTCTGACATTTTTGATTTCCAACAGTACAAGAAGTTTTACACGCTGATTGACATGATGTTTGGCACTCACCACAAGCCATTTTTTTAGTCTCATCTTTTAAAATTGGCTTATTTATAGTTTTTATGTGTTTCATTCTTTGTGACCTCCTTAAACACTTATTCCATTATTTTTATTTGCAATACTACTGAAGTTATTAAAAACCCAATAGCCGCTACAGCAGTGTACTTACTCAAAAGAGCATCTAGTGTTCTTCCCTTGTTTTTACCAAAGAATGTTTCAGCTCCTCCGGAAATAGCACCAGATAAACCAACCTGTTTACCTGATTGTAGTAAAACAATAATGATAATGGATAGTGAAAAAATTATATGAACTGCATTTATTACTCCCTTAAACACTAAAAACACCTCCAGAAACTTAACATAAGTAAGTATAATAAGATTCAATGAATTATAACAAATTAAAATAATAAACACAATAAAAAATTACAATTATTACAATTATTTTAAATATATATTAATATTTGATTCAGATTCTTAAATTTGTCGAATTATATCATATAATTATATTTACAAGATGATAAAAAATTCCCCATCGTAAAGTATTACTTTTATGTAATAGGGAAAACGGAGGATCTTTTTTATGATTCTTTTTAAAAAAGATATTATTAAAACAATGATCGTTTTTTTTATAATATTACTATTTATTTCAAACTCAGTTGCAGCCTCCCTAGTTTTAGATCATTACGGATCAATTCATCTGTATTCTAGTCTAACATATAAGCTTATGGTTAATGGCCAACAAATGGAAATGGACACACCACTCTTAATCTTAGATAACCGAGCAATTGTTCCTGTCAAATTTATTTTTGAAAAATTGGGGGCAAAAATTAGTTGGGATTCTAATGCCGCTCAAATAGATTTAACTCTTAATCAAAATACTATACAATTAAAAATAAATGATAAAAAGGCTTTAGTAAACAATACCCCATATTATATGGATGTACCACCTAAAATTGTAAATAATAGAACATTTGTGCCTTTAAGATTTATTAGTGAAAACTTTGGAATACAGGTAGGATGGTATCCAAAAGAGGGTTACATAAGTCTTAATCAAAAAAAATATTTAGCATCTAATAATTTAAATAGTATTAAATATGCTTCAAAAACAAAAAATGATGAAATTATAATTGATCTTACAAATAAGCCATTTTATAGTGTTAATACTTCAGATCTAAATAAAATCATTATTGATTTTAAAAATACAAAACTTGTATACAATCAAAAACACCAGACTGTCAATAGTAATTTTATTAAAAATATAAGGTGTGGTCAGTTTACTGATGATACTACAAGGGTAGTAATTGATACAATTAAACAAAAAACACCTGTAGGTATATCAGAATCTGACAACAGTGTTATACTAAACTTGAATAATCTGAATGATCCGAATACATCTACAGAAAGAAATTCAACCAGAATATCCAGAGGAAATATTACAAGAGATGCTAATAATTTAGATATAAACAATGATGTTAATGTCTCAGTTATAACATCTGACGATTATGATGATATAATAATATCATTAGATGATTATAGAAATTATAATGTATTTACTATAAAATCTCCAGATAGAATCGTCGTTGATATTCCCAATGCTAGTGCGCCAAATTACGAACAAAAGATAGATGCAAATACTTTCATAATTCAAGATGTAAGATATATTCAGTCAGAAAAAGGATATGTAAGAGTAGTGGTAGATCTTTTAGACAAATACCTTTATACAATGAAAGAAAATTCTGGAAATTTGACAGTACGCATTTCTCATCAACTTGATAATTCTACAAAAGATGAATCGAATACCACAATACAAAAAAGTTGTATGATAGTGATAGATCCAGGTCATGGAGGAAGCGAATCTGGAGCTGAATACAATTACGTAAATGAAAAAGATCTAAATTTAGATATTGCAAAGAGATTAAACAGTCTTCTTCAACAAAAAGGAATTATGACTGTAATGACAAGAAACGATGATAATTATGTCGATTTATTTGATCGAAGTAGTTTCGCAAATAATCTTAATGCTACTTTATTTATAAGTATTCATAATAATGCATTTACAGAAGATATGAATGGAACAGAGACACTATATTCTCCAAGGGATGATAACAATGGTAAGTTTAATAGTAAACGTTTCGCAAAGATCATACACAAAAGTTAGTTTCTGCACTAGGTACAAAAGATAGAGGAACAGTAGAACGCCCCAATCTAGCGGTTTTACGTACAACAAATATGCCAGCAGTTTTAGCTGAAGTAGCATTTTTGACTAACCTTCAAGAATTAAAAAGACTAAGTACATCGGAATTCAGACAAACTGCAGCGCAGGCTTTATGTGACGGAGTTATTGAGGCATTATATGAAGCTACGAAATAATTGGCTAATCATCTCAAGAATCTATTTTATAGTCGCAGGAACAGCTAAACAATAAATTCCGATTCGCTTAAATTAAATATTATTCTCATCATCCTTAGTAAAACATTTTTCTAATTTTCTTTTTACTCTTTGTAATGCGTTATCGATTGATTTAACTTGACGTTCTAATTGAATAGCTATTTCATAGTAAGACTTGCCTTGTAAATATTTTGAAAGCACGTCCCACTCTAGAGAGCTTAATAGCTCACCTATTTTACATTCAATACCTGCGAATTGCTCTCTATTAATAATCATTTCTTCTGGATCATTAACTGTTTCTTCTGAAATGATATCAATTAACGTTCTTTCTGAGTCTTCATCAAATATTGGTTTATTAAGTGAAACATATGAATTAAGCGGAATGTGCTTTTGTCTTGTTGCAGTTTTTATTGCTGTTATTATTTGCCTTGTAATGCAAAGTTCTGCAAATGCTCTAAATGAAGCAAGCTTATCACTTCTAAAGTCACGGATAGCTTTATACAAGCCAATCATTCCTTCTTGGATGATATCTTCTCTATCAGCACCAATTAAAAAGTATGTACGAGCTTTAGAACGCACAAACCCTCGATATTTATTCATTAAATACTCCATAGCAACAGTACTACCTGATCGCACATCTGCAATTAATTCTTCATTAAGCATTGAATTATAAATTCTAACTACTTCATTAGACGTATTTAGACTCAAATTAATGCCCCCTTAATTGTATAAGAAAGATTATTAATATAAATATCCTGACAGTACACCCACATTATTATGATATAACAAATCCAGTTTAACGTCAAGCAGCGATTTTTTTAGGCGTTGATAACAATTCAGACTCCATCCGATTAAAGAAATACAGGATCTTAATGCAGAACACAAGATAGGACACATTTCTGAGTCCTATCTTGTGCCGTTAGGTATGGTATGGATTTATAATTAAAAGTTGTTGCGTCCATCTTGATTGCGTGTCCGGGTTTTCGACACTTCAATCTAAAAAATAGAACCTTTTAAAATCAGGAGACACTTACCAATAAAGCTTTTCCTGATTTTTTTTGTTGTCAAATTTTGAAATAATTTTGTTGTACGGTGTTGTACATTATTATATTCTATGTTATAATAAACGTATAATACAAAAGAGAAAGAAGTGTAGCATATGAAGCTTAATTACGATAA
>CAVYEU010000113.1:0-8909 GCA_963767415.1 uncultured Eubacteriales bacterium | reverse complement strand
TAAACAGCTTGTCCTGTATAATTCTGTATTTCTCAAATTCGCTTTCAGCGTGCTCCTTAGCAATTTGAGCAGAAATTTTGCCGGCATCTGCCAAAACTTCGCGATCATCAGCTTGTAGGAATATGTCAAGCCTTTTTGCCCAATCCTCCATAGCCATTGGGATGCGTCGATTAGCGCGGTTTTCTGCTAAATCTAAATAGGCGTTGACGATACGTCCCAGCTCGCCTAACTCTTCTTCAGTAAGATAATTCTTGGCAATAGTAACATCGCTTTTGAGAATTTTTCCATCAGGACTGTTTGACCAATTGGTCAAACCCATATACTCCTTCTTAGCACTGGCACGATTGCAAATTAATTCAGCAGCAGTGTATCCGTGGACAGCAAAATGCATTTTGTTTTGAACTTTTGCAAAGAATTCCTTTGTTATTATCGAGTTTTTGTCATAATCTATCGCCGTAGAGTAAATATCAGTTATCTTCTGATAGAAACGACGCTCTGAAAGCCTAATCTCTCGGATTTCTTCAAGTAAACGTTCGAAATAGTCCTCACCAAAAACTGTACCGTTTTCCATGCGCTTTCTGTCAATCAAATATCCACGCAGGGCATAATCCCGTAATATACCTGTTGCCCACTGACGAAATGCTGTAGCACGCTTGGAGTTTACACGGTATCCAACAGCAATAATTGCATCGAGGTTGTAGTGCTTAACACGATAGTTTTTGCAGTCTGTAGCAGTTACCGAGAATTCCTCGGTAACTAAATCCAATGACAGTTCCTCTTCTTTAAAGATATTTTTAAGATGAAGTCCAATATTGTCAGACGATGTGTCAAACAACATTCCCATCTGTTTTTGGCTCAGCCATATAGTTCCATCCTGAACACGCACTTCAACACCATCGCCACCAGACTGATACGAAAATATCAAAAATTCAACAGTACTATTACGAATTTGCAGACTCTTGATCAGTTTCTTTCTACCCATCATCCTCATTACCCCTCAATTTATCTGGAATTATTTCTATGATATTGCCGATATCATTTTTTTACTTGACTTAAAGATCATAAACTTACAAATAAACTGCAAATTTTGATTTCAAAGTATAATCTAACTGCTCTTCTTAGCAAGACAGATTTATTCAAGTACACTTAGGTTTTTTAAGTTATATAGCATTACTCATAACAGCAGGGAACAGGGAATTACTAATTGAGCTAATATCATTAGTAGAATTAGATAGCACTATAACTCCTGTTTTAGTAGGTTTATTAAATCCAATATAACTTCTGTAACCTCCAGTTCCTCCATTATGCCAAATAACTGTTGCTTTCGAGCCATCTGTTAGCAGCTCAATGATCCATGCTAGTCTTATATTCTGAACTTCATCATATAAGCAATTCTAAACTTTATACTTCCAAAAAATATATTACCATGGACTTAATAAAAAAAGAATAAAAATATAGATATAGTTTAAAACCTCTTCAAGAAGATATGGGATTCTTCACTTTCTGCAGCTTACGGATAACAAACTAGATTCGTGTCATCAAAGGCTACTCCAAAGAATTTCACGTGCTTAAGCAAATTGTTATAATTATTCTTGAAGAGATCTTGTTCATAATCTTCACCATATCATGCTTTGTCATATAATTTCCCTCTAAGATTAGCCAATTCTAATTTAAGTGGGTAACCCCTAATGTAAAATAATAACTTTTATGGAAGTTGAAAATAATTTATAAATGATATATCTTTTAGCGGGAAAGCTGACTTATAATTTCCAGTATTATATCAAAAGATGTAAAGATTTCGGTCAACCAAGCGAGAGTTTACCCACATGAAATAGCGAAGCACCCTTTTAGATTACTTTCTAAACTTAAAGATGAAAATGTTGAAAACTTCTTTGTTAAATTTCTTATTGAAGACGAAAAATAAGACCCAATATTACAAAAATAGTTAATGATTATTTTAAAACATACTAAGTTTTTATAAGTTGTCTTATAAATTTAGCATACTTATTTTCTTATTCCACCTTTTCGAGGGGTTGGGCAAAAATACCCTAATCTCAAAAAATTCAAATATTTTAGTTACTCAAACTAAAGATAAGAGATTGAAGCAAGACCGATCTATTTTAATAGAAAGGACTATTATAGCTTTTTATTAATAAAGTGGGAAAATAAGGTAAACAGTATGTTTTTGACATCTTAAATTATATATATTATAATTGGCAGGGTTACTAATTCTATTTTGTTTTAATGTGGTTTTATAGTGTTTCATACTTGGCGTCATTATTAAAATTCATGTTTTTTTCGTCAAGTACAGATTTAAGGAGGAATTCCAAATGATAATTGGAGTAGGTAGTGACCATGGAGGATTTAGACTAAAAGAAGAAATTATAAAATACCTAAGAGAAAAAAAAGTTGAATTTAAAGATTATGGAACAAATAGTCTGGCTTCTGTGGACTACACTGATCTTGGTTTGGCTGTGGCAAAAGGGATAAGATTAGGAGAGTGTGATAAAGGAATTATCATATGTGGTACTGGAATAGGAATTTCCATTGCGGCTAATAAGGTTCCTGGTATCAGAGCTTCAGTTTGTACAGATACTTATATGGCAAGAATGGCAAGGGAACATAATGATTCAAATGTTTTAGCACTTGGAGAAAGGGTTATAGGAGTAGGAGTGGCATTAGATATTATTGATGTCTGGTTATATACTGAGTTTGCAGGTGGAAGACATAAAATAAGAATTGATAAAATAACGGAAATTGAAAACTATTTTAATATTGAGGAACAGCTAAATAATAAAACCGGTTTTATTATTTAGCTGTTCCTTAAGAGAGGATTTGTGAATAAATGAAGAATGTTTTTGTTTTTGATCATCCTTTGATACAGCATAAAGTTTCATTACTTAGAGATAAAAACACTAATACAAAGGAATTTAGAGAACTTGTTTCTGAAATAGCAATGCTTATGGGATATGAGGTTACTAGAAATATGCCGCTTAAAGAGATAGAAATTGAGACTCCTTTTGGAATTGCTAAGTCAAAAGTTATATCAGGTAAAAAACTTGGAATTGTACCAATATTAAGAGCAGGATTGGGTATGGCAGACGGAATTATGACATTTTTACCGATGGTAAAAGTCGGGCATATCGGATTATATAGGGATCCAGAAACCTTAAAG
This sequence comes from uncultured Eubacteriales bacterium, assembly GCA_963767415.1. GTDB lineage: Bacteria > Bacillota > Clostridia > Acetivibrionales > CAVYEU01 > CAVYEU01. The sequence continues at coordinate 5,734 of CAVYEU010000113.1, read as the reverse complement.
CCTGTTGAGTATTACTGTAAGCTTCCAATAGATGCTTACGAAAGAGAAATTGTTGTATTAGATCCGATGCTTGCTACAGGTGGATCGGCATCTTCGGCAATAACACTTATTAAACAAAAAGGAGTAACAAGTATAAAACTTATGTGCTTACTTGCTGCAAGAGCTGGTATTGAGAAGATCAATAAAGATCATCCTAATGTTGATATATATTGTGCGGCAGTAGATGAAGAGTTAAACGAGCATGGATATATTATACCTGGGCTCGGCGATGCTGGAGACAGGTTATTTGGAACAAAATAAAAATTAGGCATGATTAAAGAATAGAACTCCGTTTTAAAGCTAAAAATTTTTTATTAGTACAAGGCGGAGGAAAGAGCAATAATCGCTTTAGTGTGATTGACGGCAATGCAGTAATAATAAAAAATTTTAGTTTTAAAACGGGGGAATTTATTTTTTAATCATGCCCTAGGGGGAGTAAATTATGAGACCGACTTGGGATGAATATTTTATGGATATTGTTGAGTTGATAAAAACGAGATCAACATGTTTAAGACGTCAGGTAGGTGCATTAATAGTAAATGATAAAAGAATTTTAGCAACAGGTTATAATGGTTCTCCGACAGGATGTAAACATTGCAATGAAGTTGGATGCATTAGAGAAAAACTTCAAGTTCCATCTGGCGAAAGACATGAGCTTTGTAGAGCAATACATGCAGAACAAAATGCAATAGTACAAGCTGCATATTCTGGGACAAGTGTTAGAGGTGGAACATTATATGTGACACACCAACCATGTGTATTGTGTGCAAAGATAGCAATTAATTCTGGTATTAAAAAAATTGTATTTAAAGGAAGGTATCCTGATTCTTTAGCTATGGAAGTATTAAAAGAAGCAGGGATTAGAGTTGTTAAGTTTGGAGAGTATCCTGATTCTCTAGCTAATGAGACTTAAGGAGAGAAGGGCTTTTGTATGATATTTGAATATGCCATTTCGTTTATTATAGCATTTTTAGTTTCATTTTCATCAACACCAATAGCAAGAAAACTTGCATTTAAATTTGGTGCAATTGATGTGCCAAAGGATAGTAGAAGAATGCATAAAAAACCTATTGCTAGACTAGGAGGTCTTGCTATTGTAGCAGGTTTTTTTATATCAATATTATTTAGCTTATTTGGATCTTTTCTAGACTTACCAGGATTAATTTTTAATAGATATATTTTAGGACTATTGATAGGTAGCTTAATAATTGTAGCCTTGGGTATTATTGATGACATTAAACCCCTAGATGCGAAAATAAAGCTTGGTATTCAACTTTTGGCTGTTATAACTGTAGTATTAGTATCAGATGTTAGAATAGTTGCTGTTACGAATCCATTTGCTGTAGCTGGTGTTTCTAAATTGAGTGAGTATTTATCACTGCCTATAACGGTACTGTGGATACTCGGAATAACTAATGCTATAAATCTTATAGATGGATTAGATGGCCTTGCTGCTGGTGTAGCGTCAATATCATACTTAACCCTGTTTCTTGTATCAGTTATTGTAGGAGATTGTGGTACGGCAGTATTAACTGCTATGTTTGCAGGAGCGACACTAGGCTTTTTACCATATAATTTTAATCCAGCAAAGATATTTATGGGTGATACTGGATCAATGTTTTTAGGCTTTACACTTGCAATTATTTCAGTACAAGGGACTTTAAAGTCTTATGCAGCAATATCCATCGCAATACCATTATTGACACTTGGATTACCGCTATTTGACACTGCATCTGCAATACTAAGAAGAGTAATTACTAGAAAACCTATAATGCAAGCTGATAGAAGCCATTTGCATCATAAATTGATTGATATGGGTTTAAGTCATAGGCAATCTGTAATACTTATGTATACTACTAGTGCGGCTTTGGGTCTTTGTGCTGTTGTATTAGCAGACAGAGGTGCAATTTCTGCTATTGTGTTGGTTCTTGCAATATCAGGTTTTATTATTGCGGGGGGCAAATATATGAACGAATATGGGGAATCAGAAAAATTAAAGAACAAAACTGATTCGGAAGATGAATTGAAGAACAAAACCGATTCGGAAGATGATACAAAATGTAATATTGAAAATAACAATATAAAATAAATTGAGGAGCAATTTTTGTGGATAAGTTAAAAGTACTAACAGTTTTTGGAACTCGACCAGAAGCTATTAAAATGGCACCATTAATCAAGGAATTAGAAAAATATGCTAGTATTGAATCTGTCGTATGTGTTACAGCACAGCATAGACATATGTTAGATCAGGTTTTGAATATTTTTGATATTAAACCTGACTTTGATTTGGATATAATGAAGGAAAAGCAAACACTCTTAGATATTACTAATAGGGCTTTAAAAGGTATAAATAATGTAATCTTACAGGTTAAGCCAAATATTGTCTTGGTACATGGAGATACAACAACAACATTTGCAGGTAGTTTGGCTGCATTTTATAATAGAGTGTGTATTGGACATGTTGAAGCTGGTTTACGTACATTTGATAAGTATTTTCCATATCCTGAAGAAATGAATAGACGGCTTACTGGGGTTTTAACAGATATCCACTTTGCTCCTACAAAAACGAACAAAGAAAATTTGATTAACGAAGGGGTTTGTGAGGGAAAAATTTACATAACAGGGAACACTGTTATTGATGCATTAAAAACTACAGTGAACAGTAATTATAGGTTTCAGAATGAGAAGCTTTTGGATGTTGATTTATTCTCTAAAAAAGTTATAACTGTTACAGCTCATAGAAGAGAAAACTTAGGGACACCTCTTTATAATATATGTTTAGCAATCAAAACGATTGTGGATTCTTACCCGGACATTGAGGTCATCTATCCTGTGCATCTTAACCCATCAGTGCAAGAAGTAGCGATAGAAATATTAGGTAATCATAAAAGAATACATTTAATAGATCCGGTTGATGTTCAGGATATGCACAATCTAATAGCAAGGTCTTATTTGATTATGACAGATTCGGGTGGTTTACAAGAAGAAGCACCTTCTCTTGGAAAGCCGGTATTAGTTCTTAGAAATGAAACGGAAAGACCAGAGGCAATGAATGCTGGTACAGTAAAATTATCAGGTACCCAAACAGATATGATAGTTAGAGACGTGGCAAATCTTTTAGATAATCAGGACGAATATAATAAAATGGCAAAAGCTATAAATCCTTATGGAGATGGCTTTGCATCAGAAAGAATAGCAAAAGCTCTTTTGTATAGTTTTAAATATATAGATTATAAACCTGATCAATTCTAATAGAAAATAGGGTCAATTATAAAAGTACTGTCTACTTTGCAAAAGTAAATTCCACTGTAAATGATAAAAAATCAACATGCAGAAATCCTTTGAATCCTTCTAAAAATTTAGCTGGATGTTTACCAGCACGAATTGTTTGGTACTCATATAATATGAAGTCCATCTCTACCTGTTCTATATAACTATATATACGATTTAGAGTCGGCAGCTCTACCTTCTTCCTTTAAAACTTGAAGAGGTGTTTCCAATAATATGGGCTATATAATTTTTACTAATTCAGAATTGATGTAGAAATTCATTATTTTTTAGATGTTGTAGGAGTTGTAATAATAGCTTATACTACATATAAATTTATACACAAACTCCTAAAGTTTTTTTGAAATATATAGCAAACTTTGTATTAAAGATATAGGAAATGATAGATTTTAGAATTAGAATTTTCAGAAAAAGTATACAAGAAATTAAGGAGATATTAATTGAGTTTCATTACTGATCTATTTAACCATTGTGGATATATTGTTTTGTTTGCTTCATTAACTTTAGAGCTTATTGCTCTTCCAACACCAGATGAAACACTGATGACTTATTGTGGATTTCTTGTGTCCCAAGGAAAGTTAAACTGGACTATCTGTATTATAGTAGCGTCATCTGGGGTTATTTTAGGCATAACAATATCATATTTTATTGGGAAAACATTAGGAACCATATTTTTTACAAAGTATGGTTCCTATGTCTACATGGGCCCTGATAAATTAGAAAAGACATCAAAGTGGTTTGAAAAATATGGAAATGGGTTACTTGTTATTGCATATTTTATACCTGGTATAAGGCATGTTACCGGATATTTCTCTGGTATAACTAAAATCCCCTATAAAAAGTTTGCTGTAAATGCATATATTGGAGCTTTTGTGTGGACAGGAACATTTATTTCTTTAGGTAAGATTTTAGGATCAGATTGGGAGAAATTCTACGTTTCAATAAAAAAGTATTTAATTATTGGCAGTATTATAATAGGAGCTGTTTTGATATGCATTTACCTTTATAGAAGTTATAAACAGCAAGTATTCGAATTTGTTGAAAGAACACTGAATTATTCATTTAAGATATTTCAGTCGCTTGGGAGGGTGAGAATTGCAGTTGTTGGTATAGCAATGGTATTTATAGGTTCTGTGGTATCAATTATTGATATCATTCAAGATTTACTTGCAAATGAATACGATCAATTTAACAAAATCGCATCATATATAATAATCCAAATATTCCCTAATAATTGGACGTTATTGTTTAACCTCACTGTTTTTATAACTGCATATCCAGTCCTAATATTAATAACAATATTGTTATTTGTATGGATTATGTACAAAGGAAAGAATCGCTTTCTAGAATTTGGGTTTTTACTATTTACAGTGCTAGGTGGAAAAATTTTAGAAGAAGTATTAAGATTTATTTTTCATCGCCTTGGTCCTTTGGGAGTAGCTATTGATTGGCATACTAAATTTTCTTTCCCAAGTGAACAATCTTTGATGGCACTTATAACTTATGGGTTTGTATAAATTGCAACATTAAGTGACGTAGAAATTTCTGGTAAATAATCCTTTATATGGCTTCTAATGTTTGTAGCATAGTCTTATCATGATTTTTCGTAGTTTTTCTCAATTTATCATGATTTTTAATAGATTTTAATGTTTTTTTATTTAATTCTATATAATAAATAATATCAGTAGTAGTTGTAGTCGTACCTGTGGAGCTTGTGGGTAAGTGAGCGTTTATGGGATGTGAATAAGATGTTGGAAAATTGTGGTCAACATGGTTTTTGTTGTCCATAATTTTCAATATCTTATCCATGTCCCATGCTTACTTATCCATCAAATCCACAGGTTTATGCTGCTATATCATTTGCTGACTTATAACCTAATATTTTTCTAGGATAATTATTTATCCACTTTTCGATGGTATTTACCATTTTACTACTTATTTTGCCTATATCTGTTCCTTTTGGGATAAACCGCCGTATCAGCTTATTTGTATTTTCATTTGTCCCTCTTTCCCAAGAGCTATAAGGATGTGCATAGTATACTGTTACTCGTTTTTCTTTAGGATCTTTTATCGATTTTTCTATCCCTTCATGATCTAAAAACTCACTTCCGTTATCTACAGTTATTGTTTTAAATTTTTCTTTAAATTTAGTCCCATATCTCTGCTCTAATCTATCAATCATTGTTCTTACGGACTGTTGGGTTTTATCTGGCATTTTTAATATAATTTCCTGCCTACTCATTCTTTCACTTAAAACTAATAATGCAGCACCACTTCCCCTTGATTTCCAACTACACAATCCATTTCCCAATGGCCATATATATTTCTTTTCTCAATTTCTGCTGGTCTTTCCTCTATGCTTCTTCCTTTTAAATTTTTGTGTGCTATTTTTACTTACAATATCATT
>CAVYEU010000112.1:0-37889 GCA_963767415.1 uncultured Eubacteriales bacterium | reverse complement strand
GGTGCCTGCGCTGTGCCACGCCATGCGAATGAAGAACGGCCCATAGTGGCCGTAATCCGCCGGCCACCACTCCTGCGAGTCCGTCATCAAGGCACGCAGGTCCTTGATCACAGCCTGCAAATCGAGGCTCTTGAACTCCTTGGCGTAATTGAACCCCGCGCCCATGGGATTGGAGAGTGGGGAATGCTGGTGCAAGACCTTTAGATTCAGTTGATTGGGCCACCAATCTGCGTTCGTTGGGGCTCCAGTCGTAGTATGTTTCAGCGCGCCACCCGTTACTGGGCACTTCGCTCCGTCTGACATGGTAACCTCCTTTGGCTGTTTACAACTTACTGCCGAATTCAGTCTAGAGTTTGGATGCCAAACTGGCAACTAGGGAGCATTCACACTACCGTAGCGCCGCTACAATGATCCTCTGAGCAAAGCGGGGAAATAGGGATTAGGGTTTAGTGAGTAGAGCGTGTATCATAATCCAGCTTTGTATTAGGGCACGACTTGAGTCGTGCCGCAAGCCGGAGGGAGGCGGGGGTTTCAACCTCAGCATTCCCCTGCCACCGTGTTTTTGATAATCAATCCGCGCAACAGCAAAAAACTCCGCCCCGGAGGCGGCTGGCGTCTCCGGGACGGGGGAGTGAGTAAATGTGAATGTTACTTGCCCACCATTGCTCCTCTTCGTTGGAATACAATCGCGAGGATCGCCAGTCCTGTAGCCAGGAGCAGGAAGGGATTCGGCTCGGCAACAGGCGAGCCGACGTCGAGAGTAAAATCCGCCGTGGCGATGTCGTCGTAGGTATCTGAGTCTGTCCCGCCTTGGATCGTATACGTGCCGCTGTAACTTCCAGAAGGTGTCGCAGCATCCGCCGTTACATCAAAGAACGCGCCTGTATAAGAGTCTCCCGCCGATAAAAACAAGGGTGCGTAGATATAGATAATCGAATCGTCAACAGTCAGGTCCGGATAATTGAGAATAACTACATCGCCGTTCAGATACAAGTCAGTGGCCCCGGTATTCGTGAGAGTTCCATCAAACTCAACCGTTCCGCCGGCAGTCGTGATAAGGGTTGAGGGCGTAAAAGTCAGAACCGCATCCGCGCGCGCCGTCCCCACGGATGACACTGTGATTACCAGTGCAATAATGCCAGCGCGTACTCTCTTTTGCATCGACTCCTCCGATTCATTTGCCTTCACAACTTTTCGAGCATTCGATTTTATCGGTTCGCAGGTATTACTTTGTGGATATTCAGCGCAAAGCCCCAGCCGGGGCCGTATAGCAGACGCCATGACGTCGGTCCACCCTTATCAACGACGCTATTCCACTGCCGTGTCTCACCGCCAGGGATATGAATCAACAGAATTCTGCGAAATCGGAGCTGCCAACTCTGCAATCAACTGACTTAAAAGAGAACGCGCGGTCATGTCTGTACCGGCTATGGTTGTAAATGTCTGTGCCTGGAGAGAACCACGGTTGAACGGAAACATCCCTGGTGTAACCAATATCCCGGTGGAATCAGTCAATGACTTGCAGATCTCTTCGAGGAGGGCGACACGAGTACGTTGCTTGGGAAGTATCGTGATCTTTGTGTCCAGAATCGGCGTCATTTGCTGGAGCTTTCCCGCTTCATTCAGATAATTGATCGGAAAAACATGGAATACCCCGTCTTCCTCGGTGACTGTAAACGTCTCTAGGCCTCTCGAATTGGCGTAGCCTTCGAGAACGCTAGACAGTGCATCTGCTACTTTCGCTTCAGTCTCCGCCTTGTTTTGTAGCCGCCCGCCGCCTGGGGACGCTCCCGAGGCCGGCAGTTTGTAAGTAAAAGAAAGAGTACCAAGCTTTTGACAGATGACTCTATGAGTGGGATCAGGAGTGCGCTGGACTTGCTCGGTAACATCCTCCAGCAGGCTCTCATTGACAGTGATCGGATCTTCATAGGTGATTGGCCAATCGTATATCTTCTCAAGCATCTCTACTGCAACCGCGACTGGACGGCCTACGGTGGTCGAGACCGTCTTGTACTCGGAGGCTGGCGCGTTTGCTGATTGGGTAATGCCCAACTGGCAGAATCCTAGAACGGCGAGTAGCAAAATGCTTTTGGTAATAGTGCTGATCTGATGTGACATCAGGGCAAAAATAATTATAACTTCAAAAATATATTTTTTTAATTGAATCATTTTGGCTTTCCCCCTATATCTCTGTTATGTAAAAAGGGAACTTATATATGTAAGAAGAGTACTTAATAATAGAAAAATATCTTATGTAGAACTAAATAATACATTAAATTTAATTTAATTAAGTAAATTTAATGTATTATTAATAAATATTTAAAATACTTGTAATATAAATATTTAAACTATTTATATTACTTCAATTACAAACTCATCATCCTTTACACTGGTTCTTACCGTATCACCTTTATTAATTTTACCCTCGAGTATATGCTCAGCAAGCTTATCCTCCACATTGTTTTGTATTGATCTTCTTAGTGGTCTCGCTCCATACGTTTGGTCAAAACCCTTCTTTCCAAGAAGCACTTTTGCTTCATCTGTTACTTCTAATTCAATCTCTCGCTGTTTCAATCTCTCTGCCACAGCACTAATCATAATCTCTACAATTTTCTTAATATGCTCTTCTTCTAATGGATGGAAAACAATTATTTCGTCTATTCTATTTAAAAATTCAGGTCTAAATGTTGTCTTTAACTCACCCATTACATTGTTTTTCATATCCTCATAGTTTTTCGCTTTGCTGTTTCCACCTGAAGAAAATCCCAATTTTTTGGGTTCTATAATAAGTCTTGCACCTACGTTTGAGGTCATTATTATAATTGTATTTCTAAAATCAATTACTCTTCCTTGGGAGTCTGTAAGTCTTCCGTCTTCCAGTATCTGAAGTAATATATTAAACACATCAGAATGGGCTTTTTCAATTTCATCAAACAACAATACTGAATATGGTTTTCTCCTTACCTTCTCAGTTAATTGACCACCCTCTTCAAATCCAACATATCCTGGAGGTGATCCAACCAATTTTGATACACTATGTTTTTCCATAAATTCAGACATATCCACACGAATCATTGCAGATTCATCGCCAAACAAAGTTTCAGCAACCGCCTTACATAACTCGGTTTTTCCAACGCCAGTCGGGCCTAAGAATATGAATGATCCTATGGGGCGTTTTGGATCTTTTAGACCAACTCTGCCTCTCCTAATTGCTTTAGCTATCGAAGTAACAGCTTGGTCTTGTCCGATAACCCTTTTGTGCAAGTTTTCTTCCAATTTCATTAATCTCTGGGTTTCTTCTTCTGCTAATTTCTTAACAGGTATTCCAGTCCAGCCAGACACAATCTCCGCAATCTCCTCTTCAGTAACTGTATCTGTTTTTGTCTGATTTTTTTGGTTCCAATCGGTTTTCATTTTTTCTAATTCGGTTTTCATTTGTTGTTCTTCATCTCTGATCTTCGCTGCTTTTTCAAACTCTTGACAGATTATTGCATCTTCCTTTTCTTTGTGCAATTTTTCAACCTGCTCCTCAAGTATTTTTAGGGCTGATGGAGCTGTAAAGGTTTTAAGTCGGATTCTGGATGCTGCTTCATCAATTAGATCAATAGCCTTATCTGGTAAAAATCTATCTGTTATATACCTGCTAGACATTTTAACAGCAGCAATCAATGCCTCGTCTGTTATCTTAACTCTATGATGTGCTTCGTATTTGTCGCGTACACCCTTTAGTATTTCAATAGCTTCTTCTATATTTGGTTCACCAACTTTTATTGGCTGAAATCTTCTTTCTAAAGCGGCGTCTTTTTCTACATGCTTGCGATATTCGTTGATGGTTGTAGCCCCAATCACCTGAATTTCTCCTCTTGCTAATGAGGGTTTAAGTATATTTGAAGCATCAATTGCACCCTCTGCTGCCCCTGCTCCTATAATCGTATGCATTTCATCGATAAATAAAATTATATTCCCTGATTTACGAATCTCATCTAGTGCTTTTTTTAATCTCTCTTCAAACTCGCCTCTATATTTCGCTCCTGCTACAATTGAAGAAATGTCCAGTGTTACAACCCGTTTACCTTTTAAAAGTTCAGGTACATTTCCTTCAACGATTTTTTGAGCTAGCCCTTCAGCAATAGCAGTTTTTCCAACGCCGGGTTCTCCAATTAAGCAAGGATTATTTTTGGTTCTCCTGCTTAAGATTTGTATCACTCTTTCTATTTCTTTATCTCTGCCTATAACAGGATCTGTCTTTCCTTCCTTTGCCATATCAGTCAAATCTCTACTAAACTGATTTAGTACAGGAGTATTTGTGTTATTCATGCTTGCTTTTGCATTTCCTGAATTACCTGGCATTTCATCATTTAGCATTTTTACCATTTCATTAAAAAGTTTCTGTGGGTCAACACCAAGATCCATTAAAATACGAACTGCTACACTTTCGCCCTCTTTCATTATACCTAAAAGCAAATGCTCTGTTCCTATATAATTATGCCCCGTTCTACGTGATTCTCTTAGGCTAATTTCTAAAACCCTCTTAGTTCTTGGGTAAAACCTAACGGAGCTTCTCCATTTGGCTCTCCTCTTCCTATCAAGTTTTCTATCGAAGATAAGGTCTTCTCAACTGTAATTCCTTGGGATTGTAGCACTCTAGCGGCAACCCCCGTTCCTTCTTTTACTAGACCTAGAAGCAGATGCTCTGTACCAACATAATTATGACCTAATTCTTTAGCACTCTCTTGAGAAAATATCACTGCCTTTTCTGCCTTTTCAGTAAATCTTCCATACATAGCGACCACCCTCCTTAAGATTATTTCTGTAGTTTTGACCTAATTATTTCTGCTCTTTTAATATTCCTTTCAACATCATTTAAGGGAACTCCGACTATTTTTTGTAGTGTTGCCGGTTGAATAAGTAGCGTAAGTTCGTTTACAGTCAGTATATTAACATTTTTTAATAAGCTTAAATCTACACCAAGTCTCACATCTGATAATAATTTCATTGCTTCTTCAGATGTAATAATTCTAGCATTCGCAAGTAGTCCGTAAGACCTGCAAATCTTATCTTCAATCTGAAATGAGTTCTTCTGATATAATTCATTTCTAAGCGCCCTTTCTTGATCAACAATTTGTCTTACAATATTTACTACATTATGAACTATATCCTCTTCTATCTGTCCTAATGTAATCTGATTTGACACCTGAAACATATTTCCTGAAGCCTCAGTATTTTCTCCGTAAAGACCCCTTACAATAATACCTACTTTACTGCAAGCCTCCAAGATCCTTTTTATGTAACCAGTTATTGTAAGTGCAGGTAGGTGTAACATTACAGAGGCACGTATTCCTGTTCCAACATTTGTCGGACAAGATGTCAGATACCCGAATTTTTCGTTAAACGCATACTCATTCTTTCGTTCAATAATCTCATCCACAGAGTTACAAATTTTTAATGCCTTATCCAATTGAATTCCAGAAGACAAACATTGAATTCTTAAGTGATCCTCTTCGTTTACCATAATGCTTACCTGTTCATCATCACTAATTAATATCCCTCTCCCAGGTTGATCCTCTGCAAACTCAGGACTTATTAAGTGCTTTTCAACAAATATTTGCCTATCAATTGATTCTATTTCATTTATTTCAAAAAAGTTATTGTTTTGCGATAGTTCTTTATTCAAATCAGGTACAAGACTTTTTATGATATCGATAATTTTTGAAGCATCATCATTGCTCATCTTTATTGGAAATGGGAAATCTTTAAAATTCCGAGCAAACCTTACCCTGCTACTAATAACAACATCGGAATCAGGACCTTTTTCAATGTACCATCTCTCCATTTTCTAATCCCCCCTACTTTGTTCTTGACTCTAATATTTTTATTTTATCTCTAATCTCTGCCGCTTGCTCGAACTCTTCAGATTTTATAGCTTGATCTAAGAGAACTCTCAGATCATTTATTTCCTTTGAAGCTTGCAAGTTTTCTTTAACAGCACTAGGTATTTTCCCTAAATAATTTGATGATCCATGAAGTCTTTTGATAACCGAATCTAGTTTTACCTTATATGTAGTATAGCAATTTTCGCATCCTAATTTCCCAGTTTTTTGGAAATCTACAAAGCTTCATGCCGCACTTTTTGCATGCTATCTCTTGAGGCATGCTGTTTATAAACTGATTCGAAGATGCGTTCATGCCAATAAAATGTGAGATCAAATCGCTTATGCCAAAATCAAAATCAAATTGATTATTTGCATTTGCGCAAGCTTCACAAAGGCATACTTCTAATTTTTTATTGTTTACTATTTGAGTATATTTAACATTTGCTTGTCGTTTATTGCAGTTCTGACAAAGCATAGTCGTCAGCCTCCTTTCCTATATTTAACAAATTTTTAGCTAATCTCTAACTAACAGCAATACTAATTAGCATATTTTTTAAAAGTAATGATCTAAAATAGTTCCTCTGCTCAAAAGAAATCTCGCACAATACCTTATCAGAAATAGCAGCCTTCATAAGCATTCCCTCCTTGACCGTAATGGCGTTATAATCAATAAAATTGCTAATAAAAGCTTCTGCACTCTGTCTTGATATTCTATCTCCAATAGACGGTATAATATGCATTAAATAATTGACAATAGGCCCACTGCTTATCCGGCTTATCTTAATACATCCTCCCCCTCCTCTCCTGCTCTCGACATAATATCCTCTTTCTGATGAAAACCTAGTTTCAATGACATAGTTTATTTGAGAAGGTACACAGTTAAACCTAGACGCAAGTTCATTACGCTGGATTTCTAAAACACCATTTGTATCTTCGAATAATTGCTTGATAAACGCCTCGATCAAATTACTAAGTTTTGCCATCTATAGCACCTCTCTGATTTTGACTTTCTTTGACCTTCGTTTTTATTATAGAATATATAAGACATCAATTCAAGAAAAATATTATAGACATGATTAAAAAAATAGATTCCTCCATTGAAAACAGTTTAGAACTAATTTTTTTTATTATTACCCTGATCCTCAGCCCCGTTAGGTGTAGTATGGGATTTTTTCTCTGAAATCTTTTCTAAGTGCCTTGCATCTTTTTTTTGTTTATCAATAGAAACCCACCCATCAAATGATGAGACAAATTCGCCATACATAGTAGTATCCTCAATTCGTTCATCTTTAATATTGTTTTTATCTTCTCTATTGGCCATATAATAATAACTCCTTAATTAAAAATTAATTTCCCTTTTAGTGTTTCCGAAAAACTATATTTTATTTGCTAAACTAAGATGACACGGGGAATATTGCAGCAATTATTTTTATATTATTGACAAATACTGGAATATATCGTATTATACTTACTGAGGTTTTGACTACGGTCATAAATTCAAATTAGCATTTGGGTATTTTGAGTTATTGAAAACTGAATATTTCCCTTGAAATATCCTCGCCAAAAGCATTTTTTGGTATTTTGAGCATATAATTTATATAAAGCTTAAGAAAATATAAAGGATGTGTGCAGATGGAAAACGTTAGCGACCTTTTACTAATCGAAGTTGTTAAGTTCTTAGAATTATGCCAAACCTGCATGTTAAATGGGAAAATGACTAAGGATAATTATTTTTCCCATACTTCAAAGAAACTAGATTTTGTTGAAAATGTTTTAGAATCGAATAATAGCATTAGCGAAATAGATAAAGAGTTATTAGCACGGATCAATAAATTAAAAAATATTGATTGTTGTATTTATAATAGTACAGAAAATAAACTTGATGATTGCTTTTGCAAGACTACATATAATTTTGCAAATTAGATATACTGAACTAGGTTTCAAAATAACATTTTTGAAACCGTTAGTGCATGTTAATACTTGCTTCATTAAAAAAATTATTACCTCGGCAAGTATATACTGTACTAGGTCACAAAATCACATTTTTGTCCACTTGGATAAGGAAGGGGGGCTTTTACTTAAGGCTTCCCTTCCTTTATTAGTCCTGTTTGTTACTGCTTTACTCCTAAATTTTTTAAGTATTCAATATTCTAAATTCGTACAAGGTGAATATAATTTATAAAGTTATAGTTTAATTATTTTATATTTATCATTGGGGGCTTTAAATTATGGATGATCTTTCAAGGAATTTACAAAATGAATATGGCTTAAAAATTAAAAATATATATACACTTGGTTATAATTATCTAATACATTGTGAAGATAACAAAAAAGTTTTGAAAAGGATAAATATGTCCGCCAAAAGAATTCTGTTTGTACATTCTGTGAAAGAACATTTGATAAATAAGGGAATTGTAAATATTGATAGATATACTAAAAGAGGCAATGAAGAATTGATTTTTAGACTTGATAATAAAGATTATATCCTATCTGATTTAATTGAAGGAAGAGAATGCAATTTTAATGATGATTCAGATCTAGAAGAAGCAATTAAAATGCTTGCTTTAATCCATAAAGCATCGATTGGGTTTCTGGCAGATCTTAATTGCTCATCTAAAAGTAATTTGGGGTTCTTACCGAGCATATACGGTAAAAGATTAGATGAGATAAAAAAATTTAAAAAGATTGCCAAAAATTTGAAAAGCAAATTTGATATATTGACAACAGAATACATCAATCATTTCCAAAACATTGCACAAGATTCGATTTATCAATTATCTAAAACAGATTATTTTAAATTAGTAGAAATTGCAAAGTCGGAAGGTCGAATATGCCATAACGATTATTCTCATAACAATATTATTTTTAATAAGGATGAAATATCAGTAATCAATTTCGAAAGTTGTATTCATGATCTTAAAATATATGACCTAGCCAATATTATTAGAAGGAAGATGAGAAAATGTAGCTGGGATACAAAAAAAGCAATAAATATGATAGATATTTATAACAAGTATGAAAAACTTAGTGTAAATGAGCTATTGGTATTGAAAATTATGCTTCAATTTCCACAAAAATTCTGGAGAATTTTAAACAAATATTATAATAGTCGAAAAAACTTATCAGAAGACTATTACTTAATAAAGTTAAAAGAAGCTATAGATGAAATAGCTCAAAATTCAGCATTTTTAAAAGAATTCTCAAACTTTGTTTCTTAGGCCTCTTTAACAATTATAACTTATCATTAGAATAACGGCTTTCACATTTTATCACTAGTTTACATATTATATAACAAATAATACAATAGGTGGTTACTATGGAGAGCTTAAAAGTTGGAGATATAGTTGCTAGGAATTCTTACGAGTGCGATATTTTTTTTAAAGTAGTAAATATTTCTAATGGAATAGTTACATTAAAGGGAATTTGTTATCGAATAGAGGCAGATGCCCCAATGTCTGATTTAGTTCTTCAATCAGATAATTACGTTAGGGATTATAATAGGAAAGTTGACTCAATTGTAGATAAGAGAGTAAGAAACAGTTCTCCAATTAGAGCCAGTGTATGTTGTTGTCCATTTGCCATAAAAAAAAACGCCAGAAATTATTATAGCAATAAAAACACAAGATTCTTTAAATCCGGAAAGGTATTGCATATCGATGGAGACAATGAATATTTAGAAACATGTCTAAAGAAATATAGTGAAGCTGGGATTACAGCTATTGGTGTTTATGCCCCCGAAAAAGAACAAGCTTCACAAGTACAAAAGCTACTCGATGAATACAATCCTGATATACTAGTCTTAACTGGTCATGACGGCATAATTAAAGAAAAATCCAATAAAGAAGAAAATATAACTAATTATAGAAATTCGAAACACTATGTTTCAGCAGTTAAAGAAGCAAGAAGATTCGAAAATGATATTGACTCCCTAGTGATTTTTGCAGGAGCGTGTCAATCTATGTTTAGTGAAATAATCAAGGCCGGAGCTAACTTTGCGAGTTCTCCTAAAAGAGTCTTGATTCATGCATTAGATCCTGTTTTTGTTTGTAAACAGGTCGCATTAACAAGTGCAAGTGTTCTGATACTTCCAACAAGTGTAGTAAACACCACTATAACAGGAGCTGATGGTATTGGAGGAATACAAACTTGGGGTAAGCTCCGAGAAGGCTATCCAGCGTTTGAATAATAGAGGATAGATTATACTTACTGAAGTAATAAATTCGTGAATATCATTTGCAGTTACTGGCTATAAGTTATAATTAAATTTACCCGAAGGCATGAGATCCGTAGCCTTCACGGATCTCATGCCTTTTTCAAGAGACCTTGACTAATGCACTTCCTTTTTACAGGGTTTTTATAATGTTATATAGACAATGACGGTACTGCCTGGCTAAGTGCGCTAGCTAATGCAGTTGATCCAATTCCTAATGTTGTTGGTGTTCTTGCTGCTGGTGAAGGCAAGGCCTGGGGTGCTATTGGGATTACAGGAATGCTAGACAATATCCCATCTATTTGACCTCTCTGACTACCTTCAAAATCAATTATAATATCTATTAAATCTGGAATTAAAGTTGAAGCTATACCATAAATACTTTCAGCCAGTAGCTTTTCCTCTTGCAGTTTCTCTGGTCTTATATCAAAATATTGTAATTTCAATAATTGTTTATTTATTTCACCTAATGCTTTTCTCTGTTCATCTACGCTCATTCCTGTTGAGTTATAAATTTTGTCCGCTTTGCTTCTTATCTGAGATATCTTTTCATCCAAATTTCTTGAAAATGGGCTATTTAAAGTTTTTGCTTTATTGAGTTGATCGTTTGCATAAATATACATAAACTGAATTTGATTTTGAGAATTGATATGAGCTAAGTCCACTTTTAATAAGTCTGCACCTGCTAAATCAGCTCCAACATTAATAAACATACAAGCAAGATCTGTATGTCCATATTTAACAGCCTCTAATAAAGCAGTTCCACCAATTATGTGTTTAGCCTCAATATCAGCACAGCACGTATTAATAAGCATATGCGCAGTATCTGTATGTCCATTAATAGCAGCACATATTAAAGCAGTTCTTCCCTCTTTGTCTTTAGAATCAACATCAACATTGTATTCACTAAAAAGCTTATAAACAGTATCTGTATGTCCGTTTTCAGCAGCATACATTAAAGCAGTCATTCTATTATTGCTTATAGCCTTAACATTAGCACCATGGGAAATAAGCTTATCAACAGCATCTACATATCCATTATCAGCAGCATGCATTAAAGCAGTCATTCCACTATTGTCTCCATCATTAACATTAGCACCATGGGAAATAAGCTTATCAGCAGTATTTATATGTCCATTTTTAGCAGCATGCATTAAAGCAGTCATTCCATCATTGTCTTTATCATTAACATTAGCACCATGGGAAATAAGCTTATCAGCAGTATTTATATGTCCATTTTTAGCAGCATGCATTAAAGCAGTCATTCCATCATTGTCTTTATCATTAACATTAGCACCATAGAGAATAAGCTTATCAGCAGTATCTGTATGTCCGTTTTCAGCAGCATGCATTAAAGCAGTCATTCCATAATTGTCTTTATCATTAACATTAGCACCATAGAGAATAAGCTTATCAGCAGTATCTGTATGTCCGTTTTCAGCAGCCCGCATTAAAGCAGTCATTCCATAATGTTCTAAAGCTTTAAAATTAATATTAGCACCACATTTAATAAGTGCTTTAGTACTATCTTCTTGTCCGTTTTGGGCAGTATTAAATAATAGTAAATCTTTTTCTGTTTGAGACAATGTCGACATAGTTTCTAGTAAAATTGAATTTTTCTCTTCTTTAGACAGTTTGAATATATCTTCTAATTTTTCTACATCTACTGTTCTATTTGTGCTACCCTGAGCTCTTTGGCTACCGGCATGATCAACTTCAACTTGTAACTTTTCCTCATCTAATTTTTCTTGTTCTCTCTTAAACGCTTGCAACTCTAGTAATTGTCTATTTATCTTACCTAACTCTTTTAGTTTTTCATCTGTTGGCATTTCTTTTAAGCCAGAAATTTTGTCTACTTGAATTCTTATCGGAGTTATCTTTTCACTCAAGCTTTCTGAAGACAGTTTATTTAAAGTATCAACTATATAATCATACATGTACATTAAGGCAGTCTTTCCATTATCGTCTATAGCTGTAACATCAGCATTACAACTAATAAGCATATTAGCGATATCTATATTTCCATTTTCAGCAGCATACATTAAAGCAGTCCTACCATAATCATTTTTAGCATTAATAATAGCCTCAACCTTAGCACGGTACTTACTCATAAACATATAAACAGTATCTTTATAACCGTTTCTAACAATATGCATTAAAACAGTCATTTTATTATCATCTATAGCATCAAAATTAGCATTGTACTTGCTAATAAGCATATCAATAGTATGTGTTTGTCCATTTTCAGCAGCCTTCATTAAAGCGGTCATTTTATGATTGTCTATTGCCTCAACCTTAGCACCACATTCAATAAGCATATCAATAGTACCCATATGTCCATGTTTAGCAGCCTTCATTAAAGCAGTCTTTTGTCTATATCCGTCTATAGCTTCAACATTAGCATGGTACTTGCTAATTAGTAAATAAGCTATTTCTTTAAGTCCGTGTTTAGCAGCTAATATTAAAGCACGCTCATTGTCTTTAACCTCAGCATTAGCGCCGCATCTAATGAGTGCCACAATGCTATCTTTCTGCCCTTTTTGAATCGCCTCAAATAAAAGTGATACTTTTTCTTCTTGAGGCAATTTAAATATAGTTTCGACTAAAAGTGAATTTTTTTCTTCTTGAGACAAATTAGATATAATATCTTTTATCTCATTCATAGTATTATTTTCACAAGATTGTTGCATAAAAATCTTCCTTTCAAATTTTACCTTATTATTTGTTGATTGTTGTTGTTAAAATTTTACAATGTTTCTTTGATTAAATTAATTTGTATCGTGCCAATTATAAAATAGAAGAGCAATAAATACAAGGGAAAATATATTTTCGTCACTATTTCATAAAGAACTGTTAATATTCAGTGCCTACTAAAAAAATATAATATCGCAGAAAGCTCATCTCATTTACACATTTACTTTTAATTTGTACTATATTAGAATATTGTATGCACTATTTATAAAAGGTAAATATATAATAATTATTTATTTTAAATAAGGAGACAAGATACCATGCTAAAATATTTAAAAGAATACAATTTTTGGTTAACAAATCGATACTTTGATGATGAAACAAAACAGGAATTATCAATGATCAAAGATGATGATAAGGAAATTGAAGACAGGTTCTATAGAGATTTAGAGTTTGGAACAGGTGGACTTAGAGGAATAATTAGTGCTGGTACTAACAGAATGAATATCTATACTGTTAGAAAAACCTCTCAGGGATTGGCAAATTATGTATGTAGGCAAGGTGTCCATATGATGGATAGGGGAATTGTGATTGCATACGATTCGAGAATAAACTCTACAGTTTTTGCAAAAGAGGCAGCTAAAGTTTTTGCAGCAAATGGTATAAAGGCATATCTGTTTGATGAGCTAAGACCTACACCTGAGTTGTCGTTCGCAGTAAGACACCTAAATGCAGCAGCAGGAATTATTATTACTGCTAGTCATAACTCTAAGGAATATAATGGATATAAAGTATATGGATCTGATGGAGGACAATTATCATTAGAGGATTCAAAAATAGTACAGGATGAGATAAATAAAATAATTGATATTACAAAAATAAATGTATTGGGCGAAAACTCCAAGATAGCAAATGATATGATTAAGATAATTGGGAAAGAACTTGATGATGCTTTCATTTCTAGGATTAGATCTTTAAGTCTTAACGAGGAATTGGTTAACAAAATTTCAGATTCATATAAGATCATATATACTCCTTTACACGGAACTGGAAACAAATTAGTAAGAAGAATCCTATCAGAAATAGGATTTAAAAATGTTTTAGTGGTAAGTGAACAGGAACTACCAGATCCGTTGTTCTCAACAGTTAAGTTGCCAAATCCTGGAGAGAAAGAAGCATTTACTTTAGCAATTGAATTGGCAAAAAAAGAAAATGTGGATCTTATTATAGGAACAGATCCTGATTGTGATAGAGTCGGGGTAGTTGTCAAAGATACAACCGGTGAATACTTTCTTTTGACTGGGAACCAGACCGGATGTTTGTTAACTGAATATATATTATCTCATAAAAAAGAAAAAGGCGAACTACCAAATAACGGTTTTGTGGTAAAAACAATTGTCACTACCGAACTTGCTCGAATTATTGCAAATCATTACAATATTGAACTAATTGAAGTACTAACCGGATTTAAATTTATTGGCGAAAAAATCAGAGAACTTGATGAACATGGCGACAAAAAATTCTTATTCGGCTTTGAAGAAAGCTATGGTTATCTTGCTGGAACATTTTCACGAGATAAAGATGGGGTTGTCACTTCAATGCTTATAGCAGAAATGGCAGCGTATTTCAAGGCAAGTGGCTTATCACTATATGATGCTTTAATTAAACTATACGAAAAGTATGGATATACAATTGAACAGGTTAAGTTTTATACGCTAGAAGGTAAAGATGGGGTTGCGAAGACCTTACATATAATGGAATCGCTCAGAAAACAAAAACATGCACAGTTTGGTCAATCTATAGTTGCCTATATTAGAGACTATCTTTGCAAAGAAAGATATAATATTAGTAATAAATCAAGAGAAAAATTGATGCTTCCAGAGTCTGACGTTTTATACTATGAGATGAAAGATAATTCATGGTTTTGCATAAGACCATCAGGTACAGAACCCAAGATTAAGATTTATTTTGGCACATCAGATAAGACTCAGGAATTAGCGAATATAAGAATGGCGCATCTAAAAGAAGATGTTCTTGGAGTTATAGAAGCATATATGAAATAGAAGAGGTTGAAAGAATGCATATGGCAGATACGCTGATTTCGCCGATAGTTGGCGGCAGTATGCTTGCTGTTACGGCTGGCATTATTGTATATTCAGTTAAGAAAGTTCAAAGTGAAGAAGATGATAAAAAAGTTCCTTTGATGGGAGTAATGGGAGCTTTTATTTTTGCAGTACAGATGATAAATTTCTCGATACCAGGTACCGGTTCAAGTGGACACTTGGTAGGAGGAATACTTCTTGCGGCATTACTTGGTCCATATGCTGGATTTTTGACTGTAGCATCAGTTTTATTAATACAGGCATTGTTCTTTGCAGATGGAGGGTTGCTTGCATATGGGTGTAATGTATTTAATCTTGGATTTTTCCCTTGTTTTATTGCTTATTCATTAATTTATAAACCACTGATAAAAAAACAAATTAATAATAAAAGATTATTGATTGCATCGTTACTATCTTCAGTAATTGGTCTTCAATTGTCAGCGTTTAGTGTTGTTCTTGAAACATTATTATCTGGGAAAACAGAATTGCCTTTTAGAAGTTTTGTTCTGGTGATGCAATCTATACATTTGCCTATAGGAATTGCAGAGGGTTTGGTTACATCAGCAATTATAGGTTTTGTATGGAAGGTTAGACCCGAGATAATCAATAATGCAACTTTTAGTCAAGCTATTAAGAGGGTTCCTATGAAGAAGGTTTTTATATGTTTCTTAGTTGGGATAATTTTGACCATTGGAGGTTTTTCGTTGATCTCCTCTTCTAATCCTGATGGTTTGGAGTGGTCAATAGAAAAGGTAACTGGGACACATGTCAAATTTGATTAATTCAATAAGTAGTATTAAGGTTTTAGACGGCTATGCTAAGAAAGATACAGCCATACATAGATTGCATCCAACTACAAAGTTTATAATAACAATCATTTTTTTAATTGTTGTAGTATCATATGGAAAATATGAAGTAGAAAGCCTTTTACCTTTGATTTTTTTCCCAATAGTTGCTTGTTTCTTTGGGAAACTACCTGGATCTTTAATTATAAAGAGGATATTGATAGTTGAGCCCCTAATAATTGGTATTGGAATACTAAATCCTTTGTTTGATAAACGATTGATTGTATTTAATGGGCTAATAATATCTTCAGGATGGGTTGCTTTTTTATCCATTATAATTAAGTGTAGCCTGACTGTTGCGATTGGTATTATACTAATTGCTACAACTGGAATAGATGGAGTGGTCAAAGCATTAAGGACACTTAAAGTTCCCAAAATATTTGTGTTACAAATATTATTAACATATAGATATATAACCTTGCTAGTAGAGGAATCATCAAAAATGAAACTGGCGTATTCGCTTAGACAAGGAAATACTATTGGGATACAGCCTGATATGTGGGGACGTTTTGCAGGGCAGCTATTATTAAAAGCATTTGATAGAGCAGAACGTGTATACATTGCTATGAAATTAAAAGGTTTTAATGGAGAATATAATACTACAAAGGTTGAGGGAATGAGATTAAATGATTTTGTATATTTATTTTTATCAGGATTATTTTTTATAGTAAACAGGTTCTATATACTGCACTATTTTTAAGGAAGTTGGTAAAATAAATGAGTCATCATAAATTTGAAGTTAGAGCTTTACAATTTTCATATCCAGATGGGTATGAGGCTATAAAAAATATTTCGTTTACAATACGCCATGGAGAGTCAGTCGGAATTATAGGTACTAATGGAGCAGGTAAATCTACTATGCTGATGCTTTTGATGGGTATAATTTTCCCGAAATATGGAGAAGTCTTGTTAGATGATATTCGTCTGACTAAAAAAACATTACCTATGATACGCCAAAGACTAGGAATGGTTTTTCAGGACCCCAACGATCAACTGTTTATGCCAACTGTTTACGAAGATGTTGCTTTTGGACCGCAGAATTACAAATTTGACGAAAAAGAAGTAGATGATAGAGTTCATACTGCATTGGAAATGGTAGGTATTAAGCATTTAAAGGAAAGATCGCCATTTAAACTGTCACACGGAGAAAAGCGCTTGGCCTCGATCGCCTCAGTTTTATCTATGCATCCGGACATATTAATAATGGATGAGCCAACCTCTTCACTTGACCCCATGTCAAGGAGAAGGATAATCAATTTATTAAAGACATTTGACCATACAAAGATTATTACAAGCCATGACTTAGATATGGTTCTGGATGTGTGCAGCAGAGTAATATTAATTAAAAATGGTGCTATTGCTGCAGATGGAAGTACTGTAAAGGTATTGACAGATCGGCATTTGCTTGAAGACTGCGGACTCGAACTGCCATTGACTTTGCAAAACTGTCCGGTATGCAGCAATAAAGAGGAGGGACAATGAACCTGTCCCCTTGTCCCTCACATGTCACACTTTTATTTCAATTTGATCGCTTTTAAATGAACTATCAGATACAACTTTAATTTTTTTGAAGTGGTATTTATCTTTTAAATACTCAATATTTGTACGTTTTTGACCAATTACTTTAGATATAAGACTTGGGTTACAAATGAGTATAATTCCTTCATTATCATATATTTTGGTTTCATCGATTATCTTTTCTATTCTCCTTAAAATAACTCTAGATTTTACTAATTCACCAAATGCAGGATGAAATGGTCCACCAACTACACTTTTATCAAGGCTTATACTATCAGAAGCCTGCAGTCCAATACGTATAACTTTTATTTTGTTTTCGTTGTAAAGTTTAACTAATCTAGCAGAAACATCGATAGCATGATAAAGGGTTAATGGTTGATACTCACCTGATTTATACATTTCCTCCAGATAAGTATCCCTAATAACTAATGTTGGATAGATTCGTACAAAAGATGGTGCTAATTTAATAATTTCTTTTGCTGAATCTATTTCATCTTCATCTTTGGATGTTGGGAGTCCCACCATGGTTTGAATGCCTAACACAAGGCCTCTTTTTTTTATCAATTCTGAAGCGAGACAAACGTCAGCTAGGGTGTGATTTCTACCACTTTTTATTAGAATGTTTTCTTTCATGCTTTGAACACCAAGTTCTATAGTTTTTACACCGAAATCAATTAAATAATTTAGAATCTCATCATTTATATAATCAGGACGGGTTGAGATTCTGATACTATTTACTAGCCCCATTTGAATATAATTCTTTGCAACACTCAAAAATTCATACTGTTCTTTTTTATCAATACCCGTAAAGCTGCCTCCATAGAAAGCAATTTGGACCTCTTGGTTTAGATAACTTTTATCGATATTTAATTTAATCGTATTCAAATGACTTTCAATTGTATCCACTATGTCATCTGCTGTTATATCCTTTGTTTGCCCACTGATGTTTCTCTGGTTGCAATAGATACAATCAAATGGACAGCCTTTATGTGGAACAAATATTGGTATTATAATTTTTGAATTATCCATTATTCAGTATTTTATCTTCCTCCAGATAATTTATTAATTAAATCTTTTTGAGAATTATATACTGCACTAGGTTTCAAAATAACATTTTTGAAACCGTTAGTGCATGTTAATACTTGCCTCATTAAAAAAAATTATTACCGCGGCAAGTATAATAGAGGGACAAGGAACCTGTCCCCTTGTCCCTCTATTATATCGTGTAAATATATATCGTGTAAAATTATTTTGCTATTTAGCTTATAAAATGATATTTTGGGTTAAATTAGATTATATAATATATATATTGATTAGTATGGAGGTGTTTTTTTGATACAGAGAAAAGGTTATTTGAATTGGCTGATTGGATTTAAAGATAAACAAATAATCAAAGTTATTACAGGTATTCGTAGATGTGGTAAATCTACAATGATGGAAATTTATCAGGATTATTTGCTAAACAATGATGTAACAAAAGAGCAAATTATTTCCATCAATTTTGAGGATTTTGAATATGAAGATTTAAAAGACCATAAAAAATTATATGCTTATATCAAAGAACATTTGGTGGAAGGCAAAATAACATATGTTTTTTTAGATGAAATTCAAAATGTAAAAGATTTTCCTGTAGTTGTGGATAGTTTTTTTATTAAGAAAAATGTTGATTTATATATTACCGGTTCTAATGCATATATGCTTTCGAGTGAGATTGCAACTGTTTTGTCAGGCAGATATGTGAAAATGGAAATGCTGCCATTATCTTTTAGAGAATATTTAGAGGGTATGGATAGCAATAAGTCCTTGGCAACTCAATATTTAGATTATATTGAAGAAGGCTCTTTTCCTTATATAATAAATTTGGCAGGCAATAAAAAACAAATCTACGATTACTTAAACGGTATTTATTCAACTGTCATATTAAAAGATGTTGCAAGCCGATATAGAATTACTGACATTATGATGTTAGAAAGCGTAACTAAATTTATATTTGATAATATTGGAAATCAGCTTTCAACAAAAAAAATATCTGATACTATGATATCTTATGGCAGAAAAATTGACACAAAAACAGTTGAAAAATATGTTTTTGCTTTAGTAGATAGTTTTATAATATATCAAGCAAAGAGGTATGATATTAAAGGCAAACAATATCTTAAAACCCTTGAAAAATATTATGTGATTGATACAGGAATGAGATATATGCTATTGGGTAAAAGAAATATTGATATTGGACATTTGTTGGAAAATGTTATATATTTGGAGCTTATTCGTAGAGGATATCAAGTGTATATAGGAAAAGTTGATGAGTTTGAAGTTGATTTTGTTGCTGTAAATCAAGAGGGGTTAACATATTTTCAAGCTGCCGCAAGTGTCAGAGATGAAAAAACACTAGAGAGGGAACTTAGACCTTTGCAAAAAATATATGATCATTATCCCAAATTTATATTAACACTTGATGAAGACCCGGATGCTGATTACGAAGGTATTAAAAAAATAAATGCACTAAATTGGCTAAAATCCTAAAAATCATTTAAACCGGTAAATACACATCGGGTAAAATTATTTTGCTATTTAGCTTATCAGATGATAAAATATTTTTAGTTTATGTGAAGGAGAGATAATGATGATAGAGAAGAAAAAAGCGTTAGAAATGGCATTTAGTCAAATTGAAAAACAATTTGGAAAAGGTGCAGTTATGAAGCTTGGTGAAACTGCACACTTAAGTATAGAGACTATTTCCACAGGAGCCTTGGGTCTTGACATTGCACTTGGGGTTGGAGGAGTCCCAAGAGGCAGAATTGTTGAGGTGTTCGGGCCGGAATCATCTGGCAAAACAACTGTAGCACTTCATATTATTGCCGAAGCTCAAAAAGCAGGTGGTGAGGCTGCTTTTATTGATGCCGAACATGCATTAGATCCTAATTATGCTAAAAAACTTGGTGTAGATATTGATAGCCTAATTGTTTCACAACCAGATACCGGAGAACAAGCTCTGGAAATTGCAGAGGCTTTAGTTAGAAGCGGTGCAATTGATGTTATTGTTATTGACTCAGTTGCAGCATTAGTTCCAAAAGCAGAAATTGATGGAGAAATGGGCGACTCTCATATAGGTTTGCAAGCAAGGCTAATGTCACAAGCATTAAGAAAACTTGCAGGTGTTATAAATAAATCAAAAACTACTGCGATTTTTATTAATCAATTAAGAGAAAAGGTTGGAATAATGTTTGGTAACCCAGAAGTCACACCTGGTGGAAGAGCATTAAAATTCTATGCTTCAGTAAGATTAGATATAAGAAAAGTTGAGGTTATTAAACAGGGAAGCGAAATAATAGGTAATAGAACAAGAGCTAAGGTTGTAAAAAACAAAATTGCTCCGCCATTTAAAGAAGCAGAATTTGACATAATTTATGGCGAAGGTATATCAAAAGAAGGTAATGTCTTAGATGTCGGAGTAAATTTAGATATAATCAACAAAAGTGGTTCTTGGTTTTCATATAACGGTCAAAGAATCGGGCAGGGAAGAGAAAATGTAAAAACATTTTTAAAAGATAATAAAAATGTGCTAAAAGAAATTGAGGAAAAGATCAGAGCTAATTTTAGTCAATCTCTCATAAAGAGCGTTGATACACATATTGCTCCTAATGAAGACGATGTTTTAGAAGATACTAAAAACTCTTAAAATAATAATGATCATAACATCAATTGAGAGAAACGAATCAAATAATAAATATGATATTTTCATTGACGGAGAATACTTTTTTTCTGTTTCAGATGAAATTTTCTATAGCTTAGGTTTGTATGAAAAAAAAGAAATGACTGCAAAAGAGTTAGACTATATTAGAAAGACAGCTCTTTTCAAAGAAGCTAAATATACTGCAATTAAATATATCTCAACAAGGAATAGAACAGCTCGGGACATTACATCAAAGCTTCGAAGTTGTGGATATGACAATGAGATAATCTTAGAGGTAATAGATTATCTCACGACAAATAGCTATGTAAATGATCAACAATTTGCGAGGAAATATATAATCGACAGACTAAAATTTAATCCCAAATCAAAAAACATGCTTGGATTTGAGCTTGAAAGGAAAGGGATTCAAAGGAATATCATTGAAGATACACTAAATCAATATGATTTTCATGAATTAGAGCTAGCGATAAATTTAGTTAATAAAAAGTATGGCAAATCAACAAAAAATTTCAATAATATTGATGATAAAACAAAAAGAAGAATAGTAAGTTTTTTATTAAATAAAGGGTTTAATTATGATATTGTATTTGAGGCATTAAACCAAATTTATAAAATTAGTACTGATACTGATGGCGATTTAAAGTAACACATGACCTAATTACTTCGTACTATAGCGTCTGTCATACGTGCAACTTTAGTCATTTCTTTGACATCGTGGATCCTAATAATATCTACATTATTTGAAATAGCTAAAGTAACAGTTGCAGCCGTCCCTTCAAGCCTTTCATTTATAGGTAAGTCGAGGATGTTGCCAATCATAGATTTTCTTGAGGTTCCTATAAGAACCGGAAGATTTAATGTATCCAATTCTTTTAATCTTCGCATAATCTCTAGATTATGTTCAAGTGTTTTGCCGAATCCAATACCTGGATCGACTACGATACACTCTTTACGAATGCCTGCTCTTTGTGCAATGCTAAGACTATTTCTTAAATCTTTAATTATTTCTCCCATTAAATCGTTGTAGTCTGGTTTATCTTGATTATGCATAATTATAAGCCCTGCACCATGTTTTGATATAACATCTGCCATATCTGGATCTTTTTTTAATCCCCAAACATCATTTATGATACTTGCACCAGCATCTAAACATTTTTCTGCAACAAGGGCCTTCGAAGTATCAATCGATATTGGAACTGTAATTTCTTTCGATAGGTGCTCCACAATAGGAAGAATCCTATTGATCTCGGTTAGTGCATCAATCGGCTCATGATTTGGTCTTGTGGATTCTCCACCTACGTCAATTATATCTGCACCAAAATCTACCATTTCTTTTGCATATTTTATTGCAGCTTCGATATTTGTAAATTTACCACCATCTGAAAATGAATCAGGCGTAATGTTTAGAATCCCCATTATATAGGTTCTTTCGCGAATATTGAATTTATATTTTCTACATTCAAAACTTTCTGGTTTTCCATTTTCAATAACCTCTAGAAGTGATTGAATTTGTGTCGCAATTTGTTGTAAGGCGGGAGATTGTAAATTCAATTTATAGATTAATTTTCTATATTGGGTTAAAGTTCCCATTAATAAGGCATCAGAATTTTCGACACTTTTGTTAATAGCCCCCCTATGTATTGCAACATCACCGCCTTTTCCAAGCATCTCCTGCTTCAAGATCAAAGATGCATATGTGCTGATATTTTCCAATTTCATTGAAATATGTAATGCTTTAGGCGCTAACCAGGGTATGCCATCTGCATCTACGTCAATTTTTCTTATTTCTTCATTTGCTTCTTTCATGTTGTTGATATGAATTATTCTTGCATTCAGCATATATATTTTCTTCCTTTCATTGTAAACACTGGATTTTTTAAGACATATTTCTTTTATACTTGCCGAGGTAATAATTTTTTTAATGAAGCAAGTATTAACATGCACTAACGGTTTCAAAAATGTTATTTTGAAACCTAGTTCAGTATATCTCGCTTATAGGAGCATAGAAGTATGTCTTAAAAAGTTTAAGCTTATTTTACTTTAAAACGTTTTATTATTGAATCGAATTTATTAGATATTTCTACTAAAGTTTGTGCAGAACTATAAGTCTCGACTGCCTTATTTTCCGCATCTGACGAAGCACTCTTTATTTCATCAAGATTTTTTGCAATATCATTTGTCCCTATTGAAATTTCTTTTGAAGTATTTGCCACCTCTTGTATTTTTGTAGCAGTATTCTCAATACTTTTAGTTATTTCATCCGAAGTTGCTGATAGTTCTACTGTTGAACTGGTTATTTCAAACGAACCTCTTGATATCGCTGAAACGTTTTTTGAGACATCTTGTGAGTTTAATGCTATGTCTTGAATTTCTTTTGTAATGGTGTTTACCTTCTCAGACGCAGTTTCAATCGCACCAGATATTTCATACGTTATTGCCGATTGTTCTGTAACCGCTGATGCAATTGTGTTGGTGATAGTTTTTATTTCTTTTATTACCTCAGTTATAGAAGAAACAGCATTTACAACAAGTGACATGTTGTTTTGCATTGTTTCAATTTGGGTGCTTATTTCATCTGTAGCTTCAGCCGTTTGCTTTGCTAACTCCTTAACTTCACCTGCAACAACTGCAAATCCTTTTCCCATTTCACCAGCACCGGCTGCCTCTATTGAAGCATTAAGAGCCAGCATATTAGTTTGATCTGCAATATCGCTAATAACATTTATAATCTTGCCAATTTGAGCTGAAGATCTATCGAGATTTTCAATTATTGAATTCGCATCTTGTGCTTTTGTATCAGCGTCAACAGTAATTTGAATTGAGCGTTCACAATTATTGCTGATTTCATTCAAGGAAAGATTAATTTCTTTCAATGCTGTGGCCACATTGCTTATTGAGGATGATGCATCCTTACCTGACTTTGAAATAGTGCTAATATTCGAAGACATATTTTCAACTAAGTTAGCTGCCTGTGAAATTCCTGTAGATACTTGGCTTGATGTTGCAGCAAGACTCTTTATTGTCTCAGACATTTGAACCGCAGCTGATGCAATTGCACAAACATTTTGGCTCGCGTCAGACATTGCTGAAGCTGTTTGATTCATACTCATTGAAATTTCTTCGACCGTTGAGCTTACTACTATAGTTTTTGTAGTTGTTTGTTTGCTGTTGACTGCCATCGAATCCGACATTTTCAAAAAATCATCAGCGGATTCGTTCAAAGAAAGAGTTGCACCCATGATGTTCTTTATAATATTTCTAACTAATTTTTGTATTGCTGAAATAGAGCGAAATATATCGCCAATCTCATCACCTAGTTTAAGTTTTTGTTCCTGCAAATCTGCATCAAAGTTACCTTCAGCAATCATATTTAGATGCTTAACTACCAACATAAGGTTTTTTATTAATAATGTACTTATAAGAATATATAAAGAAATTACTATTATAAGTATTATAGATATTATTACTATTATCATAATGGTACTATTGTTTGCAACACTTATGGCGTATATTCCTAATACTAGAAACCCTACAAGAAAGACTAATAAAATTAATAACATTTTGTATCTTATTTTTAGATTCTCAATAAATTTAATCATTTTATAAGCCTCCAATAATTTTAATTATTTTTAAAATTTTCTTAAAATTTACAATGACTAACAACATTTCCAAGAGATGTGCTTATAAAATTATAATATTATATAGTAGATAAGGATGTCAAGACAATTCCCCTTATCAGCAGAATATATTTTAAATTGTAGCTTTAAGAATCGGAACTTATTTTTTTAGCTGTTCCTAAAGCAATTAACTCCTAGAGTATCTTTGCAGTTTTTAATTAATGACTGAATTGCAACTCCATTATAAGTATAATCTGGAAAGATATCTTTTAATGGCATCAAAACAAATACTCTTTCATGCATTCTTGGATGTGGTATTATTAGTGATTCTGAATTAATAATACTGTCATTGCACAATAAAATATCCAGATCAATTGTACGCGGACCTAAGTGAATAATACGTTTTCGCTTCATCGTGGTTTCTATCTTTTGAAGATAGTTCAGAATTTCATGAGGGGAATGTATTGATTCAATCTTTATTGCCATGTTCAAAAATAGATCCTGATCTTCAAATCCTACCGGATCTGTTTCATATATTTTTGATACAAGAATTAGCTTCGTTTGATTAATATCTTCGATATGTTTAATCGAATCAAGCAAGTTCTTCTTTCTATCACCCATATTTGAGCCTATTGCAATGTAATAAGTATAAATCATGTCTTTGCCCTCATTATTTCAGCCTCAGAGTATAATATTATATAGTAGGAAAAGCTGTCAAGACGATTTACCTTTTTTCCCCAGGTATGCAAAACCAATTTTCTTAACCAATTTCGGTCCGGTATTGAAATAAAATAGAGGACTTTTTTGAATGTTATAGAATATTTTAATTAGAGTCGTGTTTATACTTACTAAAGTATTTTTAAGGAGGGTATCTTATGAGCAAACCAAAAGAACTCAAGTATACTGATTTAAGGAGAGTATGTAATCCGAGTTCTTTGGCCTTTAAGAGTACCTCAGAACTATTACCTTTAGAAGGTATTATTGGTCAAGATAGAGCTGTAAGAGCTTTGGAATTTGGGCTTAAAATAAATACCAAAGGTTATAATATTTTTATGTGCGGTCCAACCGGTACTGGTAAAACCAGTTATGCTCATAATTATATAAAAACTGTTGCAGCAACGAAAAAAAACCCTGATGATTGGTGCTATGTCTATAATTTTGAGAAGGAAAATGAACCAGTAGCACTTAATCTACCTGCAGGAATGGGAAAATGCTTTCAAAAAGATATGGACGAATTCGTTAAAATATTACAACAGGAAATATCGAAAGCTTTTGACACAGAAGATTATGAGAAAGAAAAAGCCATCATCGTTAAGGAATACCATGAAAAGAAAAGCAAGCTTCTCGAAAGATTGAATGCCGATGCAGAAAAACAAAGTTTCAAGGTTAAGACAACAAATACAGGAATATATTTTCTTCCTATTATTGAAGGCAAAGCCTTAAATGAGCAAGAATATGGTAACCTAGATGACGAATTTAAACACAAATTAAATGAAAAATCAGATACTCTTCAAATAGAAACTGTTGAGATAATTAAAAAAATCAAAAACATTGAAAAGGAAGCAGAATCAAAGGTTATCGAATGGGAAAGTAAAATAGCGTTGTTTGCCGTTGGGGTTCATATTAATGATCTTAAGCAAAAATATTCTAAGTATAAAAAAATAGCATCCTTTTTGGAAAAAATTCAGGAAGACATTCTAGATAATTTAGATGAATTCCGAGATGAAGAATGCGATGATGAACAGGCACTTATAATCCCATGGATTAAAAAATCCAGCGAATCAACAGCAGGGAAATATAAGGTTAATTTACTGGTTGATAACAGCGAACTAAAAGGTGCACCAGTAATCGTTGATTACAACCCGACATATTACAATTTGCTTGGAAAGTATGAATATGAAAATGAGTTTGGCTCTGTTTCAACCGATTTCAGCCTAATCAAGGCAGGCCTTTTTCATCAGGCAAACAGTGGATTCTTAATACTTCAGGCTAAGGATGTTTTGAGTAACATTCAATCTTGGGAATGCCTAAAGAGAGCTCTACGAACAAAGCAAATTTCTGTTGAAAACTTGAAAGAGCAAATGGGGCTTGTTTCAATGTCAACTTTAAAACCCGAACCAATTCCAATAGATATCAAAGTCATTTTAGTGGGCAATGAACAATTATACCATTTATTATATGAGTTTGATGAAGATTTTAGTAAGCTGTTTAAAGTAAAAGTTGATTTTGAGGAAGAAATGGATTGGAATGAAAACAATATTCAAAAATTAGCTCAGTTTATATCATCATTTTGTCAACGTGATAAAACGTTACACTTTGATAAAACCGGAGTCGCGAAAGTAATTGAATATAGCTCAAGGCTAATTAGTGACCAACGTAAGTTAAGTACCAGATTTAACGATATTGTCGAAATATTGTCTGAATCATGTGTTTATGCTCAAATAGCAGGTGCAAAAATTGTAAAAGCATGTCATGTTATTGAGGCTATGCAAGAAAAGATTTATCGCTGCAATAAATATGATAAAAAACTTTTAGAATTGCTTGAGAATGGTACGATTATGATTGATACTGACAATTCAGTAATAGGTCAAATAAACGGGCTAACCATACTTGATATGGGAGATTTTATGTCTGGCAAACCCTCTCGGATAACCGCAAATACCTTTATGGGCGAAAGTGGAATAGTCAATATTGAAAGAGAAATTGAAATGAGTGGCACTTCTCACTCAAAAGGAGTACTCATTTTGAGTGGTTATATTGGCCAAAAATATGCTCAAGAGATTCCTCTATCCCTAACTGCAAGCCTTTGTTTCGAGCAACTTTACTCTGGAGTTGATGGAGATAGTGCATCATCTGCTGAATTATACGCTGTGCTATCAAGCCTAGCTGATGTCCCTATAAAGCAATACATCGCTGTTACAGGGTCTGTAAATCAAAAAGGAGAAATACAACCAATAGGTGGAGCTACAGAGAAGATAGAAGGCTTCTTTGAGTTATGTAAACTAAGAGGATTAAACGAAAAACATGGGGTAATTATACCATACCAGAATATTAAGAATCTTGTTTTAAACGATGAAGTTATAGATGCTGTAAAGAAGGGATTATTTCATATCTACCCGGTAAAAACAATCGATGAAGGAATCGAAATACTAACAGGTATTCCAGCAGGCAAAAAACAAACTAATGGCTCTTACTCAAAAAACACTATTAATTATAAAATATATGATAAACTAAAAACTTTTGCTGAAATCGTCGCAGGATTTGGTAAAGAAGAAATAAGACCTCGGAGAAAAACAAAAAACTTTTAAACATAGGAACAGCTAACCAATAAATTTCAATTCTTAAAGCTAGAAATCCTTTAAAATTACTACGTCATCATCACTTGTCTTAAACCATGTCGCTACTAAAAAATAATTTAACTTGACAAAAGTATTACTATCTAATTAAAATATAGTGTAAAGTATTTATTCTTTACAGGACAGTGATAATATGGATGTTCATGAAATAACTTTATTGATTGACTTTTATGGTCAGTTATTGACAGACAGACAATTAGAAGCGTTGGATTTACATTATAATAATGACTATTCATTAGGAGAAATAGCAATAGAATTAAACATAAGCAGACAGGGTGTTTTTGATAGCATAAAAAGAGGTAAACTGTTGCTTTACTCCTTTGAAGAAAAATTAGGGCTAGTTGATAGATTTATAAAACAGCAAGACAATAACAGTCATATATTAAGATTAATTGATAATATTGATGTTTCTCTTTTAAATGATACTAATAAACAAAGTCTTGATAAAATCAAAGATATTGTCACTAGTATGATTAATGAATGACAAGGTATGCTTTTAAAATTCTCCAT
This sequence comes from uncultured Eubacteriales bacterium, assembly GCA_963767415.1. Classification (GTDB taxonomy): domain Bacteria; phylum Bacillota; class Clostridia; order Acetivibrionales; family CAVYEU01; genus CAVYEU01. The sequence continues at coordinate 9,470 of CAVYEU010000112.1, read as the reverse complement.
TTTATATAGAGGTGAAATGATACTATGATATTTGAAGGGCTCTCTGATAAACTTCAAGATGTTATTAAAAAACTTAAGGGTAAGGGGCGCGTATCAGAGAAAGATGTAAAAGAAATAATGCGTGATATAAAGCTTGCATTGCTTGAAGCAGATGTTAATTATAAAGTCGTAAAAGATTTTATTAACCAGATTTCCAAGAGAGCTATCGGTCAAGACGTGCTTGAGAGTCTGACTCCAGGTCAACAGGTAATTAAAATTGTTCATGAAGAATTAGTAGAATTAATGGGAAGACAACAAAGTAATTTTATGTTTTCTTCAAATCCCCCTACAATATGTATGATGGTTGGCCTACAAGGGTCAGGAAAAACCACAACATCAGGGAAATTATCAAATTTGCTTAGAAAGCAAGGAAAAAAGCCTCTACTAGTAGCATGCGATGTCTATAGACCAGCTGCTATTAAGCAACTGCAAGTTATAGGGAATCAACTAAATATTCCTGTTTTTTCAGACGAATCAAGCAACCATCCCGTTGAGATCTCAAAAAAAGCCATAGAATATGCAAAGTCGAAGCAACACGACTTAGTTATAATCGATACCGCCGGTAGGCTTCATATAAATGAAGAATTGATGGAAGAGTTAGTTGATATAAAAAGAGCTGTTAAACCCCACGAAATATTATTGGTTGTCGACTCCATGACAGGTCAAGATGCTGTTAATGTAGCAGAAAGCTTTAATAACAAGCTCGGGATTGACGGGATCATCCTTACGAAATTAGATGGTGACACCAGAGGCGGTGCAGCGCTTTCTGTCAAGGCAGTTACAGGCAAGCCTATTAAGTTTTCAGGTACTGGTGAAAAGCTAAATGACATAGAACCGTTTTTCCCAGATAGAATTGTTTCTAGAATACTTGGTATGGGAGACGTCTTAAGTCTAATTGAAAAAGCACAGGAAACATTTGATGAAAAAAAAGCACTTGAATTAGAAAAAAAGCTAATGACCGAGCAATTTACTTTAGAGGATTTCCTCGAACAAATGCAACAAATCAAAAAAATGGGACCAATTAGCCAATTAATAGGTATGATACCAGGCGTTAACACTAAGGCTCTAAGCAATGCTGAAATAAACGAAAAAGCTTTAGTTTATATAGAAGCCATTATATGTTCTATGACAAAAAAAGAGAGATATGATCCACATATTATAAATGCAAGCAGAAAAAAAAGAATTGCTACGGGAAGTGGAAGAAGTATTCAAGAAATAAATAAACTTTTAAAGGATTTTGAGAATCTGAAGAAATTGTTTAAAACGTTCTCAGGATCAGGCAAACACGGCATGATGAAAGATCTTGATAAACTAAAATTGCCATTTAAATAAGGCATGATTAAATAATAAAACTCCGTTTAACGCTAAGAAATTTTTAATTAGTACAATGCGGAGGAAGGAGTAATAATTGCTTTATTCGTTCTTTCGACAACACAGTAGTAATTAAAAATTTTAGCTTTAAAATGGGGAATTTATTTTTTAATCATGCCTAGAAAAAGGAGGTGAGAAAATGGCCGTTAAAATAAGATTGAAAAGAATAGGTGCAAAGAAAAAACCTTTTTATAGAGTAGTTGTTGCTGATTCAAGATACCCTAGAGATGGAAGATTCATTGAAGAAATAGGTACTTACAATCCACTTGTAAATCCTGCTGCTATTAAGATTGATAGCGAAAAAGCGACAAAGTGGTTAAAAAATGGTGCCCAGCCAACTGATACTGTAAGGGCTTTATTAAAGAAAATTGGTGGAACTTTAGAAAATAAGACGGGAGAATAGTAATATGCGCGAACTCTTAGAGATGATTGCCAAATCATTAATTAATTTTCCGGATCAAGTATCAGTAAATGAAACCGAAGGCGAAAGATCAATAATGCTTCAACTTAAAGTTCATAGAGATGATATGGGAAAAATAATTGGTAAACAAGGCAGAATCGCAAAAGCGATTCGAATAGTTATTAAAGCAGCAGCAATAAAGTTAAACAAAAAGGTTACTGTTGAAATAATTCAATAAAAAATTACTACCTTAAGCAAGTATAAAATGATACTTAAAATTTTTTTAAGTATCATTTTTATTGTATAAAAACTATAATTTGATCAAATAATAATTTAGAGTTTGTTAAACCCTAAGTTATTCTTTAACAAGCCCTTAAGAAGAATAAATAATAAAAGGAGGTAGTATTATGCAAAATCTGTCAACAAAAGAATTAAACTATTTAAATGATGCATTATCATGGGAATTGCTCTCAGTAAAAAAATACTTTCAGTACGGAAATCAAGAGACAAACCAGGCAAATCAAAAACTATTTTTTGATACAGCAAATCTGCATCAGCAAAACTATTTAAACCTATTAAGCTATCTAGATGGAATTAGTAAGAAGCAAGGGGGACAAACACACTAATGGATACTCAATCAATAATTACTACAAAATCTGGTGTACAGAAAATTGGAAAACCAGGTTCCATGGACTTGCCTAAAATTAAAGATCAAAACGTTAATTTACGCGACAGAATAAATGACGCATTGTCAACAGAAAAGCATACCCTGGTGAGTTACCAGTTTGGAATCAATGAAACAATAAATGATGATCTAAGAACATTATTTGTTGACAACAGAAACAGGATTCAAGGGGCACAAATCAGCTTATTTGGTCAGTTATTTAATTTAGGTGAATATCAAGCTGATATCGCAACTAATCCACAAATCAAAGATACTCTTGATATATTTATTAATTACAAATCTCAACTCCCTTATAAACAATAACCACAAAGAAAGTACTAAGATCAAGGTTATAAAAAGAGTAATAAAAAAACAATTTTGCATATAAAAACTTATGCGAAATTGTTTTTTTAACGTTTTTATAAAATTGTTTTTATTTATTTAGTTATTTGTCTTATTAATGGTGCATATATATTAAACAAGTATAGCACCATCAAAACGTTTATGTATATATCTTTATGATATTGATGTAGATAAGAGGAGGATTAAATAGTGGATAAATATGATATCTATAAAGAAATAGCAAAAAGATCTCAAGGTGATATTTATATTGGTGTTGTAGGACCTGTTAGAACTGGGAAGTCTACGTTTATTCGTAGTTTCATGGAGCTTTTAGTCTTACCAAATATCGAGAATCAGTTTGTCAGAGAAAGGGCTCATGATGAGCTTCCGCAAAGTGGCTCTGGTAAAACAATTATGACGACTGAACCGAAGTTCGTACCAAATGAAGCTGTAAATATTGTTATAAATCAAAACGCTCAGCTAAAAGTAAGGTTAGTTGATTGTGTAGGGTATATGATTAAAGGTGCTCTGGGCGCTTATGAGAATAACTCCCATAGAATGGTTTCAACTCCATGGTCTGAGCAACGAATTCCTTTCGTTGAAGCTGCTGAAATGGGTACAAAGAAAGTGATTAATGAGCACTCAACAGTTGGTATTGTTATGACTACTGATGGAACAATCACTGAGATTAATAGGGCAGATTACATTGAAGCTGAAGAGCGTGTTGTAAATGAGCTTAAAGCTATAAACAAACCATTCATTATAGTTTTAAACTCAACATCACCCAATAGGCTTGAAACCATTAGACTTAAAGAAGAATTAGAACAAAGATACTCAACTCAAGTTGTTCCAATTAATTGTGCTGACATGCAGTTAGATGACATATCGATGATTATAGAAAAAATCTTATATGAGTTTCCTATAGTTGAAGCATCTTTTGATATGCCTAAATGGGTAGAGACTCTGAATAATGAGCATTGGCTTAAAACCGAAATTCTAGAAGCCATTAAAACTACTTTTAAAAATTTAAAGAAATTTTCTGAGGTAACAAACGCTGTAAATAATTTAAATAATTATGAGTTTTTTAAAAAAGTTTTCATCGAAAAAATTAATTTAGGCGAAGGAACAGTTTCTGCTGAAATAAATATTCAAGAAGGACTTTTATTTAAAATACTAAGTGAACTTACTGGGTTAGATATAAAAGGTGAGCATATACTTTTTAGCTTGCTTAAAGACTTATCAAGAATAAAAAGAGAGTATGAGAAAATTGAATACGCTCTAAATGAAGTGAGAACAAAGGGATATGGAATTGTAACCCCCAGGCTTGAAGAATTAACACTAGAAAAACCAGAGATTATTCGTCAAGGTTGCCGATTTGGAGTAAAATTAAAGGCTAGTGCACCATCAATTCATATGATAAGAGCTGATATAGAAACAGAAATAGCGCCATTAATAGGAACCGAAAAACAATCAGAAGAACTTGTAAGCTATTTACTTAAAGAATTTGAAGAAGAACCAGAAAAGATATGGAATTCAAATATATTTGGCAAATCATTAAACGATCTAATTGGCGAAGGTCTTCATAATAAATTAAATAGAATGCCTGAAGATTCTCAATTAAAGTTAAAAGAAACTTTGCAAAGAATAGTTAACGAAGGAAGAGGAGGACTTATTTGTATAATTTTGTAAATCTCTATGTAAAAAATAACTTGACAATAAATAAATTCAATTGTTATAATTAACGATTTATTTGACAGAATAATTAGCGTATGGTATAATGCATGCAAACAGAAGATGAGGTGATTCCAATGATAGAAAAAGATGATTTAATACAAGTAAAATGTTTTATAGAAGCATGTGTTGGTCAAAAGATACAATTAAAGGCAAATAAAGGAAGAAAAAAATCAATTGTAAGAGAAGGAATTATTGAAAACACCTATCCTAGTATCTTCGTTATTAAGTTTCAGAATGGCTATGAAGCAACAAGAACGATATCTTATAGCTATACTGATGTTTTAACGAAAGCAGTTGAGATTGTCTTATGTGGAGATGATGTTGAACAGAAGATAAAAGTAAGCTAATATACCACACTGACGGTCACAAAATTGTAGCTTTGTAACCGTCAGTACATATCTTTACTTGCCTAATTAAAAAAATCATTAACTCGGCAAGTAAAGATATAAAAATAAGACTACTTATATTAATAAGTAGTCTTATTTTTATATCTTTACTTCATATCTTCTTTAACTTAAATCTGCTAATCATTAGAAAAGACAATAGATAAATAAATAAAACAGTAATTACAACATTAGTATTATTAAATGACCCATTAAAATAACAAAAGCAACTGTATAAATTTATTATTGCTAAAAAAGCACCTGAAACCGTAATTGGAACACCAGTAAAAAATCCATTAGAACTAGAAATGTTAAACCTAGCTAGCCTATATGCTCCAGCCAATGGGAAAATTATAGCACTGATATATCCCCAAAACCCGAGTTCGAATAAACATATTTTCCAAGTTACGATAATCGGAGCTAGACCAAATGATATCAAGTCTGACAAGGAATCTAGTTGTTTACCTAATTCACTTGTTGTACCTAAAAGCCGTGCCACTTTTCCGTCTAGCCTATCAGTGAAAGCTGCAACCAGAATAAGCAATGAAGCATATACGCACATATTTATAAAATATATATACTGTTTATATTTGTTTCTTTTATAGCTGTTAGAATAGCTAATATTCCAAGCGAAAGATTCAAAAAAGTTAATGTATTTGGGTATTTTTTAATGTAATTCAACTCATCACCTCAAAGCAAATATTTAAAAACAAAGCTTAAACAAATTTAATTCAAAGATTATTATCAATTTTTATTATATATATATATAATAAATTATAATTAAATTACAATTATTCTACAAGAGGATATATAATGAATTTTGGAAGATATAAGAAACAATTAATGCTTACTTCTTTAGCCATTATTTTAGTTATTGGATTTTTATTTTTCTATCTTGATTTATTAAATAGATTGATGTTATTAGAGTATACAATTGTGCTTTATTTAAACGCACTACGTGATTGGATGCACCACTTGATAAAACCCATTTAAATTTGCAGCAATAATATTTATTTTAATATTCACAATAAGAACATTTTTCGTAATTTTACCTGTAACTATCTTAATAATAATTGCAGGAACGCTGTTTGGTCCATATTGGGGATTTTTGTATAGCCTGATATCAATATTTCTTAGTTCATCTTTAGCATTTTTTATTAGCAGATACGCAGGAAAAGAATTTGTACAAAAACTATTAGGGAAAAGATTAAAAAGAGTTGATGAAAAATTGAAGTGCACGGAATAAAAATAATATTCTTAATGAGAATTTTATTTTTTTTCCCCTTTGATATATTGAATTATGCTGCTGGTTTAACTAGAATAAGATATAAAGACTTTATCGTAGGTTCTTTAGTCGGATTAATATTCGAAATTTTTAGCTTAAGTTTCTTTGGCGATAGCTTGAACAATCCTAGAAAGATAAATATCATAGTTTCTTTATCCCTGATATTTGTTATGCTTGTTGTAAGTACTTTTATGTACAAAAATAAAATAAAAGACCGCTTATATGACTGCTGATATAGCTCAATTGGTAGAGCAATCGCTTCGTAAGCGATAGGTTGTGGGTTCGATTCCCACTATTAGCTTTATCTGTAAATTATTTAGGGAAATATCATCTGATGCCTCCTTAAGAAATATATATAATATATATATATTTCTTAAGGAGGCATCAGATGATAGAGATAAAAAACAATAGCCTTTCGTTGAATAACTATAGAAACATTATATCAAATCAGATTAAGTGGATTCTTAAGCTTTAAGCAAAAAACGGAGCAATATGTGATAGCATTCAATTTACAAAACATAATCTAAACTGTTATAAAGTTACACCATACTTTGCTAATATTGCAGCTTATGTACTTTCTAAACAGAAAGAACATCTCCATAATGTTTTATTCTATATTAAGTGGTACTTAACCCATTTAAACTGGCCAGATAAGTCTAGAATTCATTGCAAAAAACTATATGGGACAATCTATGATTACTTTATCTCGACTAAAGGTGATGAGTATTCAGCTTATGCATATGACTCTGCTGACTCATATGCAGCAACTTTTATTTCTCTTATAAGAGCATATTGTGAAACTTGCAAAGATACAAATTTTATTATTGAAAATAAACATAAAATAGAGGCTATTGGCGGCGTAATGATTGATCTAATGAATAGACATGGATTAACATATGCAAGTCCCAATCATAAAGTGTTATATTTAATGGATAACTGTGAAGTATATAGAGGATTAGAAGATATGGCATACTTATATAAAAATATATTTTGTGATACTTCCCTCGCTGAAAAGTATTTTTATTACTCTGCAAAAATTAAAATTAGTATTGAAAAAAAGTTTTTTAATCTGAATGATTATTATGTAAAGATTTGGTGTCTTTGTCGCAAAAAAGCAAATTGGAAAGTTTGGTATCCTGACAGCGTCGCTGAGCTTTATCCCTCCATGAATAATGTGACCTCACTTACTAATCTGAAGAATATAAATGTTTTTAAGAAATTAAATCGAATCTGGGATTGGCCAAATCTAAAAACAAATGATCCATATCCTTGGACTTATATAGGATATGCAAACGCAGTTATGGGAAATCGTAGAGAGACAGAAATCTTTTACAATAATATCGTTTCCAAATTTATTGGTAAGGAGGATAAGACTTATTGGAACAGCATGGAGTCAGCATGGCTTATTTTGATGGTAAATAAAATGATAGAAAATGGTTGGTATTAATAGCTTAATCATATCACAAAATTGTTTAGCTATTCCTAAGTATATTTCTATAGATCCTTTTTGATATTTCGTCTAATCTCTCATCTTTGTACTCCCTATCAAGTTTAGGAATCTCAATTTCTATCTTGTCAGATACATTTGGAGGGTAACCTGTTAATATATATACATCATCTCCAAGAAATAGAGCCTCTTCAATATCATGAGTAACAAATATTACTGTTCTTTTATCCTGATTCCAAATATCTAAAAATTTTTTTGTTATAGATATTTTCAACTTTAAATCAATGGCAGAAAAAGGCTCATCCATCAATAATATATCTGATGGATAAGCGAATGCACGTGCTATTGCTACTCTCTGCTTCATTCCTCCGCTAAGCTGTCTAGGGTAATAATGACCATAAGAACATAGATCTACAATTTTTAAATACTTCTCTATTACCTCTTTACACTTGTTCTTTGGATAAATATTTTTAATAACAAATTCAACATTTTGATAAACTGTCTTCCATTCAAGCAATCTAGCATCTTGAAATATATAAGAAAAACTTTTATTGTCAAATCCCTCAAATATCCCATAGTCAGGTTTTATAACTTCTGCTATCAAATTTAAAAGGGTAGTTTTTCCAACTCCAGAAGCTCCAAGAATACAAGTAATTTTATTTTGTTCGATCTTTAAATCGAAGTCGTAAAATACATCATTATCATTGTACTTTTTTGATAGACCCTTAATATTGAGTTCCATACAAACCTCGTTTTTTATATGTATTTCCATCTCATGATTCTTTTCTCGGCAATCTTAATGAATAAGTCGAAAATAAAACTTAACAATACTACCACAATTGTCCATGCAAAAAGATTTTCGGTCTCTAATAATATATTTGCATTGTAAAGCATTGTTCCAATTGAAAAATTAGGCTGGCTGATAACTTCAGTAACAATAACAACCTTCCATCCCAACGCAAGGGCTGTGCTTAATCCAGAAAATATAGATGGAATCAGCGATGGAAGATATATATCAAAAAACATTTGGGTTCTATGTACTTTATATATATTAGCCATCTGAATAATTCTTTCGTCTATATTTCTTATTCCATAATTTATATTATTACAAATAATAGGAAAACAAACTAAAAATGATACAAATATTGGTACCATGAAATCATTAAACCAAATTAACGCGACTAGTATTATAGAAATTACAGGAGTAGCCATAATAATATGTAAGTATGGCTTAAACATAGTATTAAACAAATTATTTAAACCAGAAAATATCCCAAAAATAATTGCGCATATAAATGAAACCAGTATACTAATTAGCCACCTTGAAATTGATCCTAAAATAGTATATAAAAATAATTTATCAAATATAATACGCCAAAGGCTTAAAAAAGTAATTTTTGGCGAAGGGAAAATTATAGGTGCATTTATTGCGATAGACACTATTTCCCATACTATTACTATAGAAATAATCGATCCTAAAAGGACAAAGCTATTTCTAATAGTAAAACTTCTCATCTGGCAATTTACCTCCAATGTATTCAGGTGAATATTTGTAAATTATATCTAGAAATTGAGTTACAGCATTTTTTGAATCTTTAGAAGATACAAACTTCATATTGCATCTAGGAATCGATTTTACAACAGCTTGAGGATCAAGTCCTAGCTTGTTTTTATCCACCAGCTTCCCTGTTTCTTCAATGTTTGTATTGACCCAATCAATTGAATTCTTATATTCCGCCAAAAATTGAGTAACAAGCTCAGGGTTATTTTTTGCAAACTCATTTCGAACTACAATACAAGTCTGC
>CAVYEU010000111.1:0-24010 GCA_963767415.1 uncultured Eubacteriales bacterium | reverse complement strand
ATATACAAAACAAGAAGTAGGAAACAAAATATTCTCTACTTTCTGTTTTGTATTTGTCTGTGATCACTATTTTTATTTAGCGATACTTTAAGGCATAGATGGTACTGATTTGCTTGGTGTGCTAGATACTACAGATGATCCATCTCTAGATGCTGGTGATAGTGTTGCCGCTGATGGAGATGAGACCTGAGTTGGTGCTATCGGAACTACAGGAATATCAGATAATACCTCTTCAACTTGAGCTCTCTGGACTACCTGCAAAATCAATTATAATACCCTCGAACCTGAATTAAGCTGATAAGCAAGAGTGTTATCAAGAATGCTCTTAGCCTGTTGTGACTCTTCCTCAATTAATTTCTCTGAGTTTATCTCAAGAGACTTCAATTTCAATAATTGTCTATTTATTTCACCTAATGCTTTTCGTTTTTCGATTACTGCCATTTCTGCTGAGTCAAAGATTCTTTTCACTTCATCATGTATCTGATTTATCTTTTCACTTAAACTCCTTGAAAATGGTTTATTTAAATTTTTATTAATATTATCGAGTTTATCGTTTGCGTAAATAAACATAAACTGAATTTGATTTTGAGTATTGATACGAGATAAACCCACTTTTGTTAAGTCTGCATTTGTCAAATCAGCGCCTACACTAATAAGTATTTCAACAATATCTGTATGTCCATTTTCAGCGGCAGTCATTAAAGCAGTCCATCCTTCTTTGCCTTTGGCATCAACATTAGCATGGTACTTGCTAATAAGCATATCAACAGTATTTATTTGTCCGTTTATAGATGCACACATTAAAGCAGTCCATTTAAAACTGCTTTTAGTATCAACATCAGCATGGTACTTACTAATAAGCATATCAGCAATATCTGTATTTCCATATCCAGCAGCCCACATTAAAGCAGTCTGTCCATAAATGCCTTTAGCCCCAACATTAGCACCACATCTAATGAGTGCCTCAACATTATCTTTTTGTCCATTACTGGCAGCATTTAGTAAATAAGAATCTTTTTCTTTTTCAGACAATTTACTAAATTCAGCTACTAATTCTTGAATTTTTTGTTCCTGTGATTGATTTGGATACATAAATAACGACCTCCTTATTAGATATTGGAGAGAAAACAACAAATATAAAATAGATTGGAAGTAAAAACATCTATCCTTAATTATTATCAAGTAATTATTTTTTTTGGAATATAGAGTTTATAAACAATCCGTAAATTTATTATTTAATAAGCTTAATATATTTAAAGAAAACTAATTTTCACTTAATCTAATTATAGTAAATTTAAGATTAATATTCAAGGATTTTTCCAAATAATTTCTGAATAATTTCTGAATATTTCTGAATATATTCTGAATAATCTGTAATTACTATTTCCCAAGGTAGTAAAAATTTGTATGTGTTTAATTTGTAAAAATCGATTATTTTTATTTATGAATGAATAAAATTGTGTTATACTTTGGCATGATAAGGAAGTAATTATTTTTTAATCATGCGTGAAGGGATGATTCTATGTTTATTGATAATGCAAGGATATTTATAAAAGCAGGAAATGGTGGAAATGGAATTGTTTCATTCCACAGAGAAAAATATGTTACAAAAGGCGGTCCCGATGGTGGAGACGGCGGGAGGGGTGGTGATGTTATATTCGTGGTTGATGAAGGTATGCGAACACTAGCAGACTTCAGATATAAAAGACACTATAAAGCAGAACCAGGAGCTGATGGAGGTGCTTCAAACTGCAGTGGTAGGTCTGGAGATGACCTTATTATCAGAGTACCACCGGGTACAATTATTAAAGATGAACAAACAGGTAGAGTATTGACCGATTTAACTAAAGCCGGACAAACTGTTATTATAGCCAAGGGTGGGAAAGGTGGGGCCGGAAATCAACACTTTGCTACTTCTACAAGGCAAATCCCACAGTTTGCTAAATGTGGCGAAGAAGGTGAAGAATATTGGGTTATACTTGAACTTAAAATGCTTGCAGATGTTGGTCTTTTAGGGTTTCCTAATGTAGGTAAATCAACTGTTCTTTCTATGGTTTCATCTGCGAGACCTAAAATTGCTAATTATCCATTCACAACGTTAACTCCAAATTTGGGTGTTGTAAGCTATGATTCACAAAATAGTTTCGTTATCGCTGATATCCCAGGTTTGATTGAAGGCGCACATGAAGGGACTGGACTTGGGCATGAGTTCCTAAAGCATATAGAAAGAACTAGATTATTGATTCATATAGTTGATATAGCTGCTATAGAAGGAAGAGATCCTATAAATGATTTTGAAGTTATTAATAAAGAATTAGAGAATTATAGCAAAAAGCTATACTCAAAGATACAGGTAATTGCAGTTAACAAAATTGATATTTCTGAATCCAAAGAAAACCTAGATAAATTTGCGAAATACGCAGAAGAAAAGGGGTACAAGATTTTTCCTATATCTGCAGCAACCAATACCGGGTTATCAGAATTAATGCTTTATGTTGGTCAAAAACTTAAAGAGATTCCAAGTGAAATCCTTATAGATGAAAACAGTGAGCCTTTTGTGTATACTGTGGCCGATGAAGAGCCCTTCAAAATTAATAAAGAAAATAATGTATTTAAAATTGAGGGAAAATGGATTAAGAAGGTCATAATGTCTACTAATATTAATAACTCTGAATCTTTACAATATTTCCAAAGATTACTTAAAAATAAAGGCGTTATCGGCGAATTAGAGAAAATGGGCATCAACGAAGGAGATACTGTCAAGATTTATGACATAGAGTTTGAATATATTAGGTAAGCTTATTATACTTTAGAAATAGAGGTAAGTATGTCGCTAAGATTTATTTATGGACGTGCAGGAACTGGAAAGAGTTATTTTTGCTTGTCTGACATGAAAAATAAATTAAATTTGAGATCTAACAAGCTTAAACCTCTTATTCTAATTGTTCCAGAGCAATTTTCGCTGCAAGCAGAACAGAATATTGTCAAAAGATTCGACGGATATGGGTTATTAAATATTCATGTTCTTAGCTTTAAACGATTAGCATATAGGGTATTTAATGAAGTTGGCGGAGCGAATAGAAATTATATAAGTTCTGCTCAAAAAAGCATTATACTATATCGAATAATAGAGAAAATTAAAAGTAGTTTGTTAGTATTTCATAGAGTTGCGAATGAAAAAGGTTTTATTGGTAAATTGCTTACATTATTTACTGAGTTTAAACGATATGGACTTACGTCAGAGAATCTAGAAAATTCTATAAAGGCTATAGATGATAAGTTCCTTTTAGCAAAGCTTATCGATATAAATAAGATATATTTAGAGTATGATAGATTTATTAATTCTGATTATCTCGACTTAGATGATGATCTAGAAAGACTTTATAAAAAACTCGATAATTCTTTATTTTTGAAGGACGCTGAAGTCTGGATCGATGAGTTTTCTGGGTTTACTTTAGGAGAGTATAGAGTTATCGAAAAGTTATTGGAGATTACTAATAGAGTCAATATTAGTTTGTGTACTGATTGCCTTTACGATGAATCAGATGATACAGATATATTTTATTCTGTAAAAGAAACAGCATATAGGATTACAAAAATTGCTAAACATTTTGGGATAAACATTGAAGAACCTATATGTCTTGATAATACTAGTAATTTTAGATTCCAACATTCTTTAGAACTTAAACACCTTGAAGAAAACTATTTCTCATTCCCATATAGGAAATATTTAAATAAAACACTAGATTTACAGGTTTTTCAATCTGCGAATGCTTATCAAGAAGTGTTCGATACAGCCTGTGACATTATAAAACGCGTAAGGGATAATGGGTATAGATATAATGATATATCAATAGTTTGTAGAAACTTAGAATCCTATGAAAGACTGATTATTGCAATATTTCAAGAGTTTGAAATTCCCTTTTTTATTGATCAAAATAAAAGCATTAAAAATAATCCAATAATTCTATTGGTATTATCAATTTTTGAAATATTCAAGAAAAATTGGTCATACGAATCTGTGTTTAGATATCTAAAGACTGGCCTTACTGATATATCAAGAGATGATATTGACCTGATAGAAAACTATTGCCTTCAATATGGTATAAAGGGGAAAAAATGGACTCAAAATGAAGAGTGGCTGTATTGTGAAAATACAAATGAAAAAAATGAATATCAGATTGAGCTACTGTCGCGCATAAATGAAATAAGGAATCGGATCGTGAAACCACTTATTACTTTCAGAGAAAAAGCTACAGGCATATGCTATATAAGCACATTATGCGGTGCACTTTATGATTTGATTTCTGAACTTCAGGTGCCTTTTAAGGTTGATGACAAAATCACTCAATTTAGGAAAAATGGTTTCCTTTCTTTAGCAAACGAATACTCACAAACGTATAATATACTAATTGATGTCCTGGATTGTTTGAGTGAGGTTTTGAGAGGCGAGAAGTTATCTATTAATATATTTTCAGAGCTTTTAGATATCGGATTATCCCATTATAAAGTAAAGCTTATACCCCAATCTCTAGATCAAGTCATTGTAGGCAGTATAGAACGTTCAAAAAATCAGAACATAAAAGCCCTTTATGTCCTGGGAGTTAATGATGGAGTATTTCCGTCATCTGAAGAAGACGAGGGATTACTTAGTGATAAAGATCGCTTGTTTCTAAAGTCTATTGGATACGAGCTTGCAAAAGATACCAAATCTAAGGCATTTGAAGAACAGTTTTTGGTTTATAAGACCCTAACGACTCCGAGTCTATTCTTAAGAATAAGTTATCCAATTGCAAATCGCGAGGGAAGAACTATGAGACCCTCAACTATTATATCTAGGTTAAAAAAAATATTTCCTCATATCTTAGAGGTAAGTAATATTACAACACAGGATACAATAAATTATGGGATTGATTCAGTAACGATACCAACTCCTACTTTCGATGAACTTATTAAAGCGATGAATTTAGGTGCGATAAACGAATCAAATATAGATATTTGCAAAGAAACATTTAGCTGGTTTTATCAAAATGTAAATTGGCATAAAAGGTGTTACATGATATTAATAGGAGAAAATCATTCGATTAATAGAAATCTAATTAAAAAAGCATGGATTAGAAAACTCTATAGTGAGGTGTTTCACACAAGTGTATCAAAGCTTGAGAAATATGTATCTTGTCCGTTTTCCCACTTTTTACAGTACGGATTAAATATTAAAGAAAGAAAGATATTTAATCTAACACCATTAGATCTTGGGACATTATATCATGCGATAATCGAAAAGTTTTCAAGGGATGTAACAAATAAAAAGATCGATTGGAAAACAATTGAAAAAGACTGGAGTGCTAAAAAAGTAAATAATATAGTGGATGAATTATTGGCTAAAATGACAGGCAGTATACTAAATAGCTCGAATAAATATAATCATACTATAAATAGGTTAAAAAAGACTGTAACAAGAGCTATTTGGCTAATTATTGAACAAATCAGAAAAGGTTCTTTTAAGCCTTTGGGTTTCGAAACCGAGTTTGGTGAGGGCAAAGAATTACCTGGAGTAATTATTAAATTAGATTCTGATGAAAAAATTATCCTAAGTGGGAAAATAGACAGAATTGATGTGTATCAAGATGGAGAAGGAACTTATCTAAGAATAGTTGATTATAAATCAGGGAAAAAGGATTTTAGGTTGTCTGACTTATATTATGGATTACAGATACAATTAGTTGCGTACTTAATTGCAGTATTAAATCAAGAGAATAGTAGCTGGTTTAATAAATCATCTCCTCTTTTACCAGCAGGTTTTTCTTATTTTAAGATTGATGATCCTTTAATAATGAATAATAATGCAGATATTTGCGAGGAAGAGATTGAAATAGAAATTATGAAAAAATTAAGAATGAAAGGGTTATTATTGGCTGATGTTAAGATAATTAAAGAAATGGATAATGATATAAGCGGTGACTCGCTGATATTACCTGTAAGAATAAATAAAGATGGTACCCTTGGAAAGTCATCAGTTGCAACGATAGATCAGTTTTTAGCATTAAGTAAGTATGTAAATAAATTATTAGTTGATATATGTAAACGATTAGTAGAGGGAGATATTTCTATAAAGCCATACAAAACTAAGCGTGATATTTCATGCACATACTGCAATTTTTCTTCAGTATGTCAGTTCGATTTGAGTATAGCTGATAACAAGTATAAAATACTATATGATAAAAAAGATGAGGACGTATGGAATTTGATTTCAGATAAGAACGAAACTATAGAGGGTTCTTACTCAAAAACGATGATCTGATTTGCACTATTAACCTTGACGAAATCAGGACAAAGCAACAAACTATTCAAAAAATTATTCGAATAGAAATCTTAATAATTATATTAATAATAATCAATAATATTTATTGACAAATTATTATTATTAATATAAGCTGTATTTGTAAAAGAGGAAGCTGAGGATAATATAAATGAATATTTTTACGAAAGCAATAGTTTCGAATTCTGAAATGATAAAAGATTATAAATCTTGTAGAGAAAAGGCTGAACAATTAGGAAAAGTATTTGTCTTGAAAAATAACCAGCCAGATGCAGTATTGTTTTCGGTTCTTGAATATGAAAGGCTTTCAGTGTTTATAGAGTATTTAGAAAGTTTCGAGGCAAAAGATATTGTAAAAATAATAGAGTGTTTACCTAAGGAAGGGAAAAGAAATAATCATTCTATTGACCATTTGAAAAATGATATAAAGTCAGAATAATTATAATATACAAATAGATTATTAAATTTATTTGCAAGATCTTTAGGGTGGGGCACTCATTTTAGAGTTCCCACCCTTTATTTATATGAAACAAGTGAGTACCAAATAGAATAAAAAAGGTTGGTACCAAACGATATTGTAAATTATTATTAGAATCAGGAGAATTGATTATGAAAATTTTACTTGTTTATCCGGATTTCCCAGATACATTTTGGAGTTTTAAGCATGCTTTGAAATTTATTTCTAAAAAAGCTAATTTCCCACCTTTGGGTTTACTTACAGTAGCAGCTATGCTTCCTGCGAAATGGGAGAAAAAGCTTATTGATATGAGTATAAAAAATTTGAAGGATGAGGACTTACTGTGGGCTGACTATGTATTCATCAGCGCTATGTCGATTCAATGGGAATCAGTAAATACCATAATTGCCAGGTGCAAAAAAATAGGAGTAAAAACAGTTGCAGGTGGACCACTCTTTACAGCATGGAGTGATAAATTCGATACTGTTGATTACCTGGTACTGAATGAGGCTGAGTTAACCCTTCCGCTTTTCCTTGAAGACGTTGAGAAGGGACAGACAGAAATAAAACATATTTATACGTCTAATAAATGGGCAGATATAAAAGAATCTCCTGCTCCCCTATGGGAGTTAATAGACATGAAAGATTATTTTTCAGCTAGCATTCAATATTCACGAGGATGTCCTTTTAATTGCGAATTCTGCGATATTATTACTCTATATGGACGAATACCACGAATGAAAACCAAAGAGCAAATGATTACAGAACTGGAAGTATTATATTCATCAGGTTGGCGGCAAGATGTTTTTTTTGTAGATGATAATTTTATTGGCAATAAAGAAAAAATCAAGAATGAAATTTTACCTACACTTATTGAATGGATGGAGAAAGAAGATATCCCTTTAAATTTGCTACCGAGGCTTCTATCAATCTTTCGGATGACGAGGAACTTATGAGCCTGATGGTAAAAGCAGGTTTCGATATGGTATTTATTGGTATTGAATCTCCTAATGCAGAAAGTTTAGTTGAGTGTAACAAATTTCAGAACAAAAACCGTAATCTTTTGGAGTGTATAAAACAATGCCAAAGGTCGGGTCTTCAAGTTCAGGGAGGATTTATTGTAGGATTTGACAGCGATCCGGAATCTATATTTGAAACCCTTATAAAGTTTATCCAGGATAGTGGTATTATTTCAGCTATGGTTGGTTTATTAAATGCACCTCGTGGAACAAAACTGTATCAGAGGCTTTCAAACGAAGGACGTATTTTAGGCAGTATGACTGGCGACAATACTGATTCATCAATTAATTTTATACCTAAAATGAATCGCGAGGTTCTTATTAACGGATATAAAAGAATTCTTGGATCTATTTATGAGCCCAAGAATTACTATAAGCGTGTCATGTGCTTTTTTAAGGAGTATGATCCTCTGCAACGAAAAACAAAAGTTACTTTAAATTTTAGTAGTTTAAGTACTTTGCTTAAATCCATATTTAGCCTTGGAATCTTAGGAAGAGAAAGAATTCATTATTGGAAGCTGTTTTTTTGGACGCTGTTTACACGTCCTAAACTCTTCCCTATGGCTATAACATTTTCAATATATGGATATCATTTTAGGAAGATGTTTGAAAAAGAAATATTACATACCAGATATAGTAGTTGCGTATAACAAAAGTAGTAGCTACTGATTATACAGAGGTATTTTTAAATATAATAAAATCAGACCAAAAAACGGAGGTGGTATAGTGAATTTTTCAGATGACAGTCTAGATTTTATTAATTATGTGTTTACGCTAACTGACGATGTTGGAATATTTCAGCATAGCGTGTATGGCATCCCGGATCCACGAAAAGGTTATACTACAAATGATAATTCTAGAGCTTTAATTTTAGCAGTTATGCTTCTTGAGAGTTTTAATGAGAAAAAATATTTAAGGCTTGCTAGTAGATACCTAATGTTTATCCTTAACGCTCAAAATAATAATGGTAAGTTTAAGAATCTTATGAATTATAATAGAGAATTCATAGAAGAAGAAGGCTCAGAAGATTGTTTTGGAAGATGTTTATGGGCTTTAGGCCGTACAATATCAAGCCCAGCTATACCTAAGAATATAAAAAAAACCTGCCAGTATATTTTAGATAAAACTTTAGAAAACTGGCCTAAGCTTGAATTACCAAGAGCAAAAGCGTATTCTATCGTTGGGTTGAGCTATCTTGAAGAAACAAAAAATATTATTGAACATATAGACTTTTTATCCAAGGAATTGATTCAACAATACACACAACATAAAGATATAAATTGGCATTGGTTTGAGGATTCCATGACATATAGCAATGCTTTTCTTCCATGGTCGCTGTTTAAGGCATATAAAATATTAAAAACCGATGTCTTACTTGAAACAGCAAAAGAAAGTACAGACTTTCTCAGAAAAATGACATTTAAACACGCTTTTTTTAATCCCATTGGTTGTAATGGATGGCTTTTGAAAGGTAAAAAAGCTGCAGAATATGATGAACATCCAAATGAGGCTTGTGAAACACTGCTTATGTATTTGAATTATTATGAAATAACAAAAGAAGAAAAATATCTTGATACTGCAGTTAAATGTTTTTGCTGGTATTTAGGACAAAATTCAAAAGGATTGTCTCTATTAGATGAAGAAACAGGTGCTTGTTTTGATGGATTAAATGAAAATGGGTTAAATTGCAATCAAGGAGCTGAAAGTATCATTTCATATGGTATTGCATTTATGGCAATCAGCAAAAAAGCAAAACTGATTACAAAGAATGGACATTGGATAAAAAAAGGTTCACTTTATTAAAATTACTTAATCAGATATTATTTGGTCATTGACTAAGATTGATCATTCATATAATAAAATCAAGGAGAGCCTAAACTCTCCTTGATTTTACCATCTACTATTGCTACTGTTACTACTACTTCTGTTACTACTTCTGTTGTTACTACTTCTGTTGTTACTACTTCTATTGTTGCTACTTCCCCTTGTAGAGCCAAAACTATTATTTTTTTGCATCTTTCTTGATGCTCTGCAATTAGGACATCTTTGAGGATCGGATTCAAATCCTTTCTCTTTATAAAATGCCTGCTCCCTTTCATTAAAAATGAATTCGCTATTGCAGTCTTTACACGTTAAAATCTTATCTGCCATTTTGACATACCTCCTTAGTTTTACTTGGATTTAATATGATTCTGACTAATCGCTCCATAAAATATTTAAAGAGGTAGTCGAAAAAATAATTCCAAAAATATTTATTACTAAATTATAGTAACATAAAGATCAGATAATTACAAAGAAAAATTTAGAAAGCCCCAGAGAACTCAACTCAAATTCGTTACTACTTAGAGATGGCACCCGCAAGTGTCATTGTTGTGAATATAAAATAGTAGTTACTATTTATTTTATGAATTTTTAGATTTTTATTGAATATCTATGATTAAACTGCTATTATATTTATAATTATAGAAACTACTATGATGTAATAGGGGAGAACATTACATCATAGTAGTTTTAAGTAGAAGTGTTGTTTCTGTTCTACTTTAGAAAATATTCTACATTACATTTATAAAATCCTTCATTGAGGATTAAATATTTTTTGTGCGAGGGATAATAATGAATAAAAAAACAATTAAATGGATCGCTTTAATAACAGTATTCGTATTTTTGGCTACTTCGGTTGGTATTTTAGGATACTCATTATTTTATGGAAGGTAGTGTATTTTCATGGGAAAAATAATTAGTGCTTATATAGTTCCTCATCCACCAATAATTATTCCAGAAGTTGGGAATGGCAGAGAACTAGAAGCAGAAAATACAATAAACGGAATGCTTAAAGTTGCCGCCAGTATAAAAGAAGACAAACCTTCAACTATTATTGTTATTAGTCCGCATGCTCCTGTCTTCCAAGATTATATTTATATTTCTACTTCCCAAAAATTAAATGGAGATATGGTAAACTTTGGGTGTAGATATGTTAACATGAGTTTTCGCAATAATGTTTCACTAGTAGATAGAATAATTGATTTTGCTAATACAGAAAATATAAAAGCTGGAGGTCTCGATGAAAGTATTTATAAAAGATTTAAAGTTTCCAAGAAGCTTGATCATGGAACTCTGGTACCATTATATTACATTAAAAAACAATACCCGAACTTCGATCTTGTGCATATTTCCATTGCTCAATTATCAAAACATGATCTATACAAATTCGGAATGTGTATTGGCAAAGCGATAGAAGATACTGATGAAAATGTTGTTTTGATAGCTAGTGGTGACCTATCGCACAGGTTAACACAGGATGCTCCTTACGGGTTTAATCCGAGAGGAAAAGAGTTCGATGATTTAATAATAGCTGCTGTTACAACCTCAAATATTAATAATTTATTAGAGATAGATGAAGAATTATGCGAAAGTGCAGGTGAATGTGGACTTAGATCATTCATCATCATGTATGGTGCTATTTATGGGCATGTATTAAATGCCGAGAAGTATTCATACGAAGGACCGTTTGGAGTTGGTTATCTGGTTAGCAAGATTAATATTCTTCATAAAAGCTCCTCAAAAGAGTATCTCAAATCTGAAGTAAAAGAAACTCAAAAAATTAAATATATTAAATCTTTCGAAGATCCTTATATATCACTTGCAAGGGAATCACTTGAAGCCTACGTAAAAGATAATAAAATTATTTCTATTGATAGTAATTTACCGGAAGAAATGTTGATTAATAAAGCAGGTGTATTTGTCTCTATAAAAAAACATGGTGAACTTAGGGGCTGTATTGGGACTATTTCACCTACAAGAAAAAATATAGCTGAAGAAATAATATACAATGCAATTAGTTCCGGAGTTCAGGATAATAGATTTGAAAAGGTTAGGCCAAATGAATTAGACAGTTTAGTGTACTCAGTTGACATATTAATGGAACCAGAACCAATTTATTCTATAGACGAATTAGATGTTAAAGAATATGGAGTAATTGTTAGTTCCGGGTTAAGAAGAGGCTTACTTTTACCTAATCTTGAAGGAATAGATACTAAAGAACTACAGATAAGAATTGCTTTACAAAAAGGTGGAATTAATAAAAATGAGAGATATAATATGGAAAAGTTTAAGGTCATTCGCCATAAGTAAATATAAGGAGTTAATATAAAATGGATGAAAAATATACCTACAAATTAGCAATGTACTTTGAAAAAAGTGATAACAATAGAGTACATTGTTTGTTGTGTCCACAAAATTGTACAATTAAGCCAAATGAAGTAGGTATATGTAACGCTCGAAAAAACATTGATGGGAATTTATATACATTAAATTATGGTAAAATATCTTCAATTGCATTGGATCCAATTGAAAAAAAACCATTATACCACTTTTATCCTAAAAGCTTTATATTATCTGTTGGTACTTTTGGCTGTAATCTTAAGTGTGGGTTTTGTCAAAATTGGACTATCGCTCAAGATGAACCAAAACTTTATGATATTTCATCTTATGAACTTGTAGAAAAAGCAATTGAGCTTAAATCTAAGAAAAATATTGGTATCGCATATACCTATAATGAACCATCAATATGGTACGAGTTTGTTTATGAAACAAGTAAATTAGCCTCAAAGAATAATCTAAAAAACGTTTTAGTAACGAATGGGTTCATAAATAAGGAATGTTTAACTTTGCTGCTCCCATTTATAGATGCAATGAATATAGATGTGAAAGCATTTACCGAACAATTTTATAAAAATATTTGCAAAGGAAGTTTAGAAAATGTAATAGAAACAGTTGAGTTTGCTTATGATAAATGCCATGTTGAATTGACAACCCTTATTGTCCCTGGGTATAACGATAATGAGGATGAAATTGTAAATTTATGCAAATGGATATCAGGTTTGTCAAGGAAAATACCTTTGCATTTATCACGGTTTTTCCCAAATTATAAAATGTTAGATAAAAAACCAACAGATAAAAACGTTTTATATAAATTAAAAGAAAAAGCTTTAAAGTATCTGGATTATGTTTATATAGGAAATTTATAATTAGGGTGTGGTCAAGAAATGATTTCAATTAGGGGTCTAAATTTAAAAGAAGTAATTAGTTTAATAGGCATAAACATTGGATTTCACAATGTTTGGGACGTGGTTCAAGCTGTTGTTGATATAGTATTAGTATCATATGTTATTTATAAAGTTATCTATTTGGCACGGGAAACTAGGGCTTGGCAGCTTATTAAGGGTATTTTAATAATTCTTATTGCATCAAAGATAAGTAACTTTTTGGGATTAAATACAATTGCTTTTGTATTAAACTATGCAGTTCAATATATTGCTATTGCTTTGGTTGTTCTATTCCAGCCAGAACTTCGACGCGGTCTTGAGCAAATTGGCAGAAGCAAATTTGGATCTTTTATTGGATTTGAAGTAGCGAACAGTGATATGAAATTATCTGTTGTTATAGAGGAAATTATTGAGGCAGTTAAAGAGTTCTCAAAACAAAATATCGGAGCTTTGATTATCTTTGAGAGAAAAACTAAAATTGGGGATGTAATAAATTCTGGTATTAAGATTGATTCAAACATTTCATCTGAATTAATAATAAATATCTTTTCTCCTAATGCTCCACTTCATGATGGCGCTATTATCATAAGAAATAACAGGATTAAAGCAGCGGCATGCTTTCTTCCGCTATCTGATAACTTAGATATAAGTAAAGAACTTGGAACTAGACACAGAGCTGCAATTGGAATATCAGAAGTTTCTGATGCATTATGTATTGTTGTTTCAGAAGAAACAGGAACTATATCTTTTACAGTAAATGGACAACTGACAAGAAATGTCTCGATTGAAACACTTAAAACAACACTTCACAACTATTTATCTGATAATGAAATTATAAATCGGAAATTGGCTTTGTGGAAGGTGAAGCCAAAATGATTAAGATGCTAAAAAAGGATATTACAATAAAACTAATTTCAATATTTTTTGCTATGCTCTTATGGTTTGTAGTGATGGATAACGCAAATCCTGCTTGTACTGTTGAGTTTAGTATCCCACTTAAAACAGAACATGAAGCTTCTTTACAACAAAAAGGACTTTCTATTAAAAATAATAATCTCCCCAAAAATGTTTCAGTTATTGTTAAGGGTAGAAAAGATAAAGTCAGTACAATCAATTCAAATGACATAGAAGCATCGATTGATCTATCAAAAATCGAAAATATTAAGACTAATGTTTTAAATGTTGGAGTATATTTAAATAGAGAAGGTATAACTCTCCAAGGAGTTTCACCAATGGTTATTAGTATTGAAGTTGAAAAGATTGAATCAAATAATTTTGGTGTTGAAATTGAAACTTTAGGCACCTTAAAAGAAAACTATAAAATAATTAGCAAAAAAGTCAGCCCTGAGAAAGTTTTAATTTATGCATCTGATTCGATAATCAAATCAATCGGAAAAATAGTGGTATCAATTGATGTAAATAATTTAAACAAAGATTTGAGCATCAAGAAAAACTGCAGGGTCTATGATCATACTGGAACGGAAATAACGAGCCTGAATCAAAATATTATGGTAGATGTAAGCTTGCAAGTCGCTAAGGAAGTACCAATTGTACCTGTTTTAAAGGGACAACCCGCTAAAAATTTTATAGATAAGGCAATAAAAGTTGCTCCCGAAAAAGTCCTTATTACAGGTGATAACGAAATCCTAAATACAATAAGTGAAATACGGACAAATCTTGTAGATATCGAAAATCAGACACAAAATATTAATAAATCTAGTAGCATTAATCTGCCAAAAGGAGTAAAATTAATTGATTCTTTCGATAAGGTATCAGTTTTTATTGAGCTTGAACAATTGGTAAATAAAGATTTTATGCTTTCTAGCAATGATATAGCTATAATAAATACTAATGAAAACCAAAAATTAAAATATAAAACCTTAATTGAAAAAACAGTCGTTACTTTAATGGGTACATCAGAAAAACTTGAAAAAATAAATATTTCAAGCATAAGCCCATACATAGATGTGTTGGATTTGAAGGAAGGGCAATATAGACTACCATTAAAGTTTATATTGCCTGAATCAGTTAAAATAACTCAAACAGGAGAGATTGATGTGGTTATTGAGAAATAATCTGTTTGTTATTTAAGGGAGGGAAATATTAAATGGGGAGATTGTTTGGAACGGATGGAGTAAGAGGTGTTGCTAACTTAGAATTAACAGCAATGCTTGCGTATAAATTAGGTCAATCAGGAGCTTTCGTCTTAGCAGGAGAGAAAAAGCATATACCCAAGATAATAGTTGGCATGGATACACGTATTTCAGGTGATATGCTTGAGGCAGCTTTAGTTGCAGGTATCTGTTCATTAGGTGCAACAGCAATTTGCTTAGGGGTTATACCCACACCTGGAGTTGCATACTTAACAAAATACTATAATGCAGATGCAGGAATAATGATTTCTGCATCACATAATCCTTTTGAATTTAATGGCATAAAATTTTTTGATGGATCTGGTTATAAACTTCCTGATGAAGTTGAATATAAAATAGAATCGATTATACTAGATACTGATGAAAGCCTTCAATTAGCAATAGGTGAAAAAATTGGACGGAAAGTAACAATTGATCATGCATTAGATGACTATTTACAATATTTAATTAGCACAGTTGATATAAGGTTAGATGGTTTAAAAATTGCTATTGACTGTGCTAATGGAGCCTCATATAAAATTGCTCAAAAGGTATTTAACGTTTTAGGTGCTAAAGTTTTTGCGATTGAATTTTGCCCTGATGGAATCAATATCAACAAAGAATGTGGCTCAACTGATATGAAAAAATTGCAGTCTAAGGTCGTAGAAGTAAAAGCTGATCTTGGATTTGCTTTTGATGGAGATGCAGATAGAGTTTTAGTTATTGATGAGAATGGAAATAAAGTTAATGGTGATCAGATAATGGGTATAATTGGTTTGCATTTGAAAAATAGCGGTAAACTGGCTAAAAATACTATAGTTTCGACAGTTATGAGCAATCTTGGATTTGATATTATGGCAAAAAGGGAACGAATAGAACTTGTTAAGACTAAAGTAGGAGACAGGTATGTTTTAGAAGAAATGCTTGCAAACAGGTATATGCTTGGGGGAGAACAATCAGGGCATGTAATATTCCTTGAATACAGTACAACAGGTGATGGTATTTTAACTGCATTACAACTATTGAAAGCATTCAAGGCTTCAGATAAAAAGATGTCAGAGTTATCTCATATTATAGAAATATTGCCGCAGGTTTTGAAGAACGCCAGAGTTAAGACTGAAAATAAAGGCAAGTATTTAGAAGATGAATTTATCTCAAAACTATGCGCAGAACTTGAATCTGAGTTCAAAGGAGAAGGAAGGGTTCTGATTAGACCATCTGGAACAGAACCACTGGTTCGCGTTATGATTGAAGGAAAAGATAAAAGCTATATACAAAGTAGAGCACTTGATCTAGTTCAAGTGATAGAAGAAAGGTTAGGTTAAATTATTTTTTTATAAAAGGAGATTATGAGAATTATGTGTGGAATTATTGGTTATATTGGAAATCAAAATGCTATACCAATACTTTTAAATGGCTTATCGAAATTAGAATATAGAGGTTATGATTCTTCTGGATTGGCAGTTTTTCAAAATAATGAATTAAAAGTCATAAAAAGCAAAGGACGACTATCGGTCTTAAGCCAAATGGTAAAAAAAGAGAATTTGTTTAGTAATATGGGTATCGGACATACAAGATGGGCTACACATGGGGAACCAAATGATATAAATTCCCATCCGCATATTAGCCATTCAGGTAATATAGCTGTTGTGCACAATGGCATTATTGAAAATTATATGAAATTAAAAAATTTTCTTTTATCAAAAGGATTTAGGTTTGTATCAGATACTGACACTGAAGTTGTTGCTCACTTAGTCGAACACCACTACAAGGGCGACTTGGTAGCATCTGTAATGGAGTCAATCAACGAAATTGAAGGATCATATGCATTAGGAGTTATCTGTAAAAATGACCCTAATATATTTGTTGCAGCAAGAAAAGATAGCCCTCTTATTGTAGGTTTAGGCAAAAATGAAAATTTTATTGCTTCAGATATTCCAGCAATATTATCTCATACAAAAGATATTTATATATTAGAGGATAAAGAAGTTGTAGTTTTGAGTAAAGATGATGTTAAGATATTCAATATATACGGAAATGAAGTTAAGAAAGACGTTTTTCATGTAGATTGGGATATCAGTGTTGCAGAAAAATCAGGCTATGAGCATTTTATGATGAAAGAGATGTGCGAAGAACCAAAAGTTCTAAAAGATACGATCAATCCAAGAATAAGAAATAAAGAAATCATATTAGACAGCATACAAATTACACCATCATTTCTACAAAGCATCGAAAAAATATTTATTGTAGCTTGCGGAACTGCATATCATGCAGGAGTTGTAGGTAAATATATCATTGAAAAATTAGCTAAAATTCCTGTTGAAGTTGATGTCGCATCAGAATTTAGATATAGAGATCCTTTATTAAGCGACAAAAATTTAGTTATCATAATAAGCCAATCTGGTGAGACAATTGACACTTTATTCGCACTAAGAGAAGCAAAAAAGAAAGGTGCAAGAATACTGTCAATTGTAAATGTTGTTGGAAGTTCTATAGCACGTGAATCACAGGATGTGTTATATACATGGGCAGGACCTGAAATCGCTGTTGCATCAACTAAAGCATACAATACACAACTTGCAGCACTATACTTACTTGCATTAGACTTTGCAAATAAAAAAAGAACAATTAGCGTTTGCTTATATGAAAGCATAATAAATGATCTTATAAAATCCCCAAAACTTGTTGAAAAAATACTTGAGAACAAAGAAGACCTGCAAAGGTTTGCAGCTAAGCATTATAATTCAAAGAGTATATTCTTTATCGGAAGAGGTCTTGATTATTGTCTTTCAATGGAAGGCTCACTAAAACTCAAAGAGATTTCATATATTCACTCTGAGGCCTATGCTGGAGGGGAATTAAAACACGGAACAATCGCATTAATCGAAAAAGGCACATTGGTTGTATGCCCAATTACTCAAGATGCACTAGTTGAAAAGATGATCAGTAATATTAGAGAAGTTAAAGCCCGTGGAGCAGTTGTATTAGCAATAACAAACGAACGGTTTAAAGAGATTGAAACTGTAGCAGATGAAGTAATCTTTTTACCAGATGTAAATCCGCTAATCGCCCCAATTATAGCAGTAACTCCTCTTCAATTATTTGCGTATTTCATGGCTTTGGAGAAGGGTTGCGATGTAGATAAACCAAGAAACCTTGCAAAGAGTGTAACTGTAGAATAATTATACTTGACTTTAGTCATAGAGAAAGCAAATGATATTTATGAATTTTGACCTCGGTGTATAACCCATTTTATGGTCATTCCATTATCTTTTCGCTTTGTACGAGAGATAGCAGATAGCCTTTCTTTCTGAATTCTCATTTTGAGTTTTTATTTTTCTCCACTTGAATTTATATTAAAATCTTTATATAATTATATTAGAGGATAATTCTATTTCAAGTAATGTATTCTATCATTTATTTGAATCAAAAGATTTTTAATCTAAAAAGATTTAAGAAATCCCATATTTACTCAGCATTTGAGTTTGAAAAAAGATTCAAAAGACATTTGCTTCAGCATCTTGGACTTAATAATCTTATTAAACGTCAAAGGAGGCGTAGCTTTATGAGAAAGTTATTGGCAGTATCCTTTATTATTGGTGCAATATTAACTATTAGTATTATTGCAACCAATGCAGATCAGACATCTCAAAGTGTTAGTGATTCAGTTTACACTTCTGCTACAACCGATGCACCTAATCCAACCGATACACCTGCACCAACACCTGTTTCAACCGATACACCTGCACCAACACCTGTTCCAACAGTTACACCTGCTTCAACCGATACACCTGCACCAACCGATACACCTGCACCAACCCCTGTTTCAACAGTTGCACCTAATCCAACCGATACATCTGCACCAACATCTGTTCCGACAGTTACACCTATTCCAACCGATACATCTGCACCAACACCTGTTCCAACAATTACAAGTACTCCTAGTCCAATTGTAACATTACCACCTGTTCCAACATTTTCTCCAGAACCTGAGGGAGTTCCATCGGTATCTTCTACAGGTAAAATTGATAAAACGGATCCAGCTTATTTAGGCTTAAAGTCAAAATATCAGACATTAGTAGATCTAAGGGAACAGGAAAGCAATATGTATGCAGATATACATGTTCAAGATAAAACAAATGCGTCTTTAAAAAAGCAAATAAAAACTGCACTAAATGCTTACAAATCATCTTATACAGTTAAGCAGATTAATGATCAAATAGCGGAGAATACAAGTCAACGAAAATCTTTTAGAGCCCAAAGAGACGTTCTTCAACAAGGTCTTGCACAATCACTTAGAAACCATGATAAAAAAGGTATAAAAGACATTAATACACAGACAGCAACCTTAAATACACAAATTAAGACAATAGACCAAAGCACTACAAGTCTTAAGCACCAAAAGAATAATGCAATATCACCTGGAATACAGATTGAAAAACAAGGAGAATCTCAAATTTCTCAAATAAACAATATTATAAACTATGATATTAGAGCAAATATACTTGATGCACAATCAAGCAAAGATGAGGAGTGGACAGCATTTAGCGCTTCAATTTCGAACCTTGACCTTGCAAATGCCAATATTCATATGGATAATATAAATGGTTATAATAATTACATAATTGCAGAACTTAATTTGGATCTTGAATATAAAGCCCAGACACAACAAATATTACAAAATATTTTAAGTGGACTTACTGGAAGTAGTGGAAATTAAAATCTATCGAAAATCTTATCATAGGGGGTAATTCTAAATGAATAAAATCAAAATAATTTCAGTATTATCAGCAATATTCATGATTTTTAGTTCTATTGCTTTTGCTGCAGGAGATACATTTACAAGTACCAATCTTTTAAGCCAATTCCCAAATAATGATAGTGTTGTAGATGTTTCTGCAATAAGTACTGACTCTAATTCGATAGATTCACAAACACAGGATAATAATAGCAATGCTAATACTTCAACAAATAATACTGGAACAGATGTAACTGATAATCAAGTAACTGATAATCAGGCTAATGATAATCAAACAACTAATGATCAAGTAACTGATAATCAAGTTACTGATAGTCAAGCTACTGATAGTCAAACAACTAATAATCAAACAACTAATAATAATTCACAAACGCCAGATAATATCAATACTAATACCTCAACAACAGATACTGGAGCAAATACGTCTGATAGCCAAAATGTGACATTAGCCCAAGTTATACAAAATATAAACAACGATCCATCTAATCAAGCAAATTATGATTTGGCAGCAAAGCTTTATACAAATGCAGGGGAAACAAATATAAATATATTTGTAAATGGAAATATAATTGATTTTTCAAAATATGACAACGTATTTCCAATCGTAAAGGATGGTAGAACTCTTGTTCCATTAAAGGCAGTTTCAGAAGCATTAGGTGCAAATGTTAGCTGGGATGGATCTAAAGCCCTTATTACTATAACTTTAGACTCAAAAGTTATTAAACTTACACTAAACAACACAACAGCTTATGTAAATGATGCAGAAGTAACTTTAGATGTTCCAGCACAAAGCATCAATAGTAGAACCATGGTACCGCTTAAATTTATTAGTCAAGCTTTTGGAGAAAAAGCTGCTCCTCACTACTATCAAAATAATTTTTCAGTAATATCAGTTGTTAAATAATAAAGAAACAAGTAGAGGTTTAAAGTATAAGTAATTATAACGCAAAGAGGCGACTTTTGTCGCCTCTTTGCGTTATAATTTATACAAAATAATTATCTTTCTATTGTTCTACCAAATCCAATATCGATTGATTTACCGAGGTTAGATCGCGTAAGCTCTTTTTCTAAGAACTGCTTATGGTCTATTCCTTTTTGTAATTCTTTTGATATGCTGATTAAATAATTAAGCTTTAGTTCAAAATACTTTTTATCGTATTCTGAACGCTTAAATTTTATTGAACACTCTTTAACTTCCTTAATAAAATCATCTTTATTTTTAGGAATGAAATTAAAATCTTCTTTCAATACTTTTAAGCGCGTTGCTTGTTCACACGATAATAAATCGATAAACTGAGCCAATTCCGGATGCTTACTAACTATATTGCCCTTTATTTTTTGTGCTAATTGCCTAAGGGAAATAATTAGAACTTTACGGTTAGAGCTTTGAATATCTAATAGTTTTTTATAAAACCCAAGTTTCTGTTTTTTCGGCTCAAATGATTTCATCCGCTTTTTTAAATCATTCTGATTGCTTACTTTGTATTTGTCTGCCAAGTCTTTTTTCATATTTATTATAGCTGTTTTTGTTTCTAGGTATAGCTTATCTCGCAAGATCCAAGGTGGTATCAATTTAGTACTGCAATATTTATCTAAAAACATTTCAGTTACTTTGATTTGCTCCATAAGTTTTCTAATATTTTCAAGCCTTTCGTTTTTTTTGTTAATCCTATCAATTATGTTGTTGATTTTTGTCTCATTTTTTCTGGTTTGTTGAATTGCATTCTGAATATTTTTAAATGTTAATGGTTTTTTCACTATTCCAGTTACTTCATTAGCAAAAGAACCATCATATGCTTCAGAAGGGGAACTATCAATGTTTAAGACATTTTTATTGGATACAATTTTCCTTAACCCAAGTTGTTTTAAGGTTTTTTTATAATGATGATTATTGACGATTCTACTTTGATTCGCAATAATATTAAAAATAGATTCTAGTTTGTTTGCATTAATTTTTATTTCTTCGTTACTCATATCAGGTCTTTCCTTTCGTCACCCCCCAGGGGGTCTTCTCTTACTTCACAATTCACCTTATAAACACAAAAGCTTATTCAGTGAGGCATTTTATAAAATCATTCAACACTAATCTGTCATTTGGGGCGATCTCAGCTATTTCTAATCCATAAACAAAATAATTATCAAGTTTGTTTTTGCGAAGGATTTTACTTTTGCATACGAATCCATATAATCGATCTATTATTACTGACATATAAATGATTTCATTGATTTCATAGTTGTCTTTGCTAGTTATCTTAAATCCACTTAAACTGATATTTCTTATAATACAGAATTTAACGTTTAGGTTATCTCCCGAGTCATTATTTATGTGACATTTTAGACTAACAAAAAAACGTTCATTTTTTCGTATGTTTTCTTTGGTTTCAATCTTTAGTATACGTACTACAAACTCAGGGGGGATTAGATGATGAACTGACTCTATTTCTCCATTAATTAAAAATATATTATTATCTATATCAAGTGTGTTAAGAATAATAGGATCCTTTGGGAAAAAGTCAACTGCGGAATATTGGCTATCTAGTTTAATAATGATTTTTTCTTTATTTGAAGTTATTACTTCACAGCAAGTTGAATGTGGCAAGTTATAATGCCTAATGTGCACTTGCTTTATAGAATATTTTTGAAATATAGCAGTATGATCGGGATATAATAAATCGATTTTTAATGAATTAGTAATATCATTATTCAATGTAGAATCACCCCTTTCATATATTCTTTATCTAAGATTACTAAGATTACTAATATATTATATATCATATCACGGAAATAAAGAGAAAATCAATCGGAATCCAAGGCTGAAGCACGTAATAAAAATTAATTTAGTTACTGTTCACACCCTAACCTAATGATTTAATTAAATATTTTTGTTACATTTGAATAAAGATTTTCACTTTTGGCACGAAATGAAGCTATCATGCTCATGCTGCGGCAAAGATAATCAAGACTATCAAAGTCTCTAGATGCCATGACTTGTTTTTGCTTGCGCTTGTAAACGAAAAGCAATCTCTCGCTTAAATTATTATTTGATGGGACGTCTGCATTATGTAAGAACAGGAGATGATTCTCCATATACTCATTTAATCGTTTATATAGGTTATAACCGTCTTTGTAATAGTTACTAGGCGGCTCATATTCATATTCCTTCTGAGCAATAGCCAAAACGTCTTTATACCGAGCTTCAAATTCCTCACATAACTGGCGTCCGGAGGGTGTTCTGATTCAAGACTGTTCCGGTAGTGGATCATTTCCTGCTATCAGTCCCCGCATCTGTTTGTTCCACTCAAGGTTGGGCTTGTTTTCCAAGCTGTCTTTCAAGTACCGGATGACATGTGACAAACATTCCATATGACCACTGCCGTATTTGTAGAAATTTATGTCATGGTCATGAACCAAGATTCCCTGGTAATCTTCAATGGGCGTATGTGCCACACCCTTGTGCCCCTTGTGTTCACGTGCAAAATACATTACCTTATCTGGTGTGGCACATACATATACGTACACATTCTGCCCATTAACCCGTGCATTTGTGCAATCGGATTTAGTACGGGCGAGAGATTAGGTCGGAAAAAGCCTTATTCTGTTCAGTTTGAGTCTTTTTAGAGAACTCTTTGCAGAGTCCATTAATCATCCCCTTCGAGATATTTAGCGTTCCTTCTGTCAGCTCTGATAAAAATTCACGCACCTTGTCGATTGAGATGCAGCAACGGTTATTCAGCAAGAACATGAGCGACTTGATGCTACCTCCATAATTGACGTCATTGTGAACACCGTTAGGGAACTCTGCATGGACGCGTTGGCCAGTTTTTATATTCCTGAATTCTGAGGTGTAATACTCATCGACAGAAACGCCTATCTTGAGGTTTATCAGCTGTTTGATGATCGTCTTGCCAGTCGCCTTATAGTCTGAATGGTTTGCATATTTTTCCGGTGTGGGAATGTGGATTCGGTTTGTAGCCGCAAGTCTCTTTCGCTTGTGACCAGTATTCCCGGGTTGTACTCCCGGTTTCCTGCCCGTCTTTTCCCGGCTGTTGGAATTTTTTATGGCTTGGCTTCATGGAAGAAGGGATAGATGAGTTTATAGAATACGGTTAATCGGGCTATCAATTTCTGATTTTTCCCCTGTTCTTCTTCCAATTCTGTCTTTACTTGATATAACTCCCGATTTTTTTCCGTGAGCTTGGTTTTTGCATCGTCTAGCTGCCTTTCTGTCCTTAATGCCCGTTCTTCCAGTTCTTTTACCTTGCGGTCTTTTTTCTCCAGT
>CAVYEU010000110.1:0-5247 GCA_963767415.1 uncultured Eubacteriales bacterium | reverse complement strand
TCAATTGAATTCTTATATTCCGCCAAAAATTGAGTAACAAGCTCAGGGTTATTTTTTGCAAACTCATTTCGAACTACAATACAAGTCTGCGGAAATTCTGCTTCGTTATTAATTGTTTTCCATTCTTTTTGGATATCAATAATCACTTTAGCTGAAGGTTTCTTAGATAGAACACTTGTTACAAAAGGTTCTGGTAATAAAGCATATTCTGAAAGTCCTGAGATTAGTTTTTGCGCAACCTCTGTATGTTCTTGCA
Source organism: uncultured Eubacteriales bacterium (assembly GCA_963767415.1). Lineage (GTDB taxonomy): Bacteria > Bacillota > Clostridia > Acetivibrionales > CAVYEU01 > CAVYEU01. The sequence goes on along the minus strand of CAVYEU010000110.1, from coordinate 4,991 downwards.
AGTATTCTATTTTTACATCCCTTTCTGGATCGATTTTATTATTGGTCAGAATATACCTTAGTGCAATATCCGGGGTTGTTCCTTTTCCAGCCATAGAAATTGTTTTACCTTTAAGGTCTGAAACCTTCGACACTGATTCTTGATCACTAACGATATACATAACACCCCAAATAGTTGTTGCAGCTAAGCTATAATCAGGGCTTTTATTATATAATAGAGCGGCTTGATTGGTCGGAATTGTTGCAAAATCAACTTGCTTTGCAACAAGCTTTGCTGTTAATTTCTCAGGATTTGCATAAACATCATATTTAACACTTGCCTTCCCACCAATGGTTTTTATCCCATCAATCATTTTAACCATACTAATTCCAGTTGGGCCTTCTAATGTCGCGATTGTAATGTCTGTTGCAGTATTTAATGCATTTGGAGCCTGTTGAACTCCGCTTTGTAGTTTAGGTGTCTCGTTTTTAAATTGATTGTTGTTACAAGCTATCATCCCAATAAATGTAAAACCCACCAATAAAACCCATGAAATAATTCCTTTCATAATGTTAATCATCCTCCGATTCTAATAAATTATTATACGCTACTTACAGTTATGCAAGCAAATACTTGTATTCCCTTCCCTTTCCCAAATTCAGTCAAACCTTCACCAGTAGTTGCTGTTATTCCAACATCTTTTTCTGTAATTTTCAAGAGCTCTGATATACTTTGTCTCATCAGTAAAATGTATGGAGCTATTTTAGGTGTTTCGCATTCAATCGAAATAGAAACATGTACTATTTTTAAATCATCCAAATACTTTAAAGCCTCTTTTAGATAAACACTGCTTTTCTTTATACCTTGTCCTAAGCATATTTCGTCAGATATTTTACCTAAAATATTCACACAGGTTACACCTGAAACAGCATTTGTAATAGCGTGTAGTACAACATCAGCATCACTGTTACCAGCTAAAGGTAGATGGTTTTCAATTATTACACCACCTAAAACCAGTTTCTTTAGCTTATCTTCAGAATCAAACCTATGACTATCCTGTCCAATTCCAACCCGCATAAATACCCCCCTGCCATATATATTCGACTATCTAAATGTCAATTTGTTCATCTTTTATTATTTTCCCAATATAAATAAATAAGTATGTGCAAGTCTCTCTGTATAAATTGTATCTCCAATAAAAATATGCGCATAAATGTTTTTATTATGGCATATATCTAAGACTTTAAAGCAGTCTTCCTTCTCTAATTTATACAATTTGACCCACTCCCAATAACGCCCCTATTGCCAGATTCCTTTACCTTCTTTTTTAGCCTCACACTCTGCTTGCTTTAATACATCATAATACTTTACATCAGGTTTTATTTTAATAACTCGTGCATATCCTTGTCTTACCAATACCTCATTAAAAAACGTACCATCCTCTAAAAATACATATCTTAACGATCTTCCATATCTATCTGCCTCAGACACATCCTTTTCTAAATATATATCCTTTCCTTCAATCTGAGATCTTGTATAATCACTTGCTTCCTTGCCATATTTCTGTATCGGCGTTCCTTCTTTTACCGTTTCTGGAGTATCAATCCCAATTAATCTAACCCTAACATATTCATCTATGATTATTGTATCTCCATCAATAACTCTTCGTACATGAGCTTTTATCCTTGTTGTTGTATTAGCGTTATTTTCAGAAGCAAAATTTGCATTATTATTTTTAATATTTATTGCATTATTATTTTTAAATACCGTGGTTACTTCATTCTTTAAATGAGTAACCTTTATGACCATTAAAGTTAGTGTTGCAATAGCCACAATAATAATTAAAAGTTTCCTCATCATAAACTTCTTAACTCCACAATCATCATTTTTCTCATCTGACTTTTCACTCCTAAAATATCATACATCCAAATTAGTTACTGTTTTAGCATGCTTTTGTATAAAATCTTTTCGCGGCTCTACTTTATCTCCCATTAGTATTGTAAATATCTCATCAGCAGTTATTGCATCTTCTACCTCAACTTTCAATATTGTACGTGTTTCAGGATTCATAGTAGTATTCCACAACTGCTCTGGATTCATCTCTCCAAGACCTTTATACCTTTGTATTGTACAGTCATCCCTTTTCCATTCTTTTTTACTAATTATTCTATCTACCTCTTTTTCGTTATATGCATAAAATTCTTCTTTACCTTTAGATATTTTAAATAACGGTGGTTGAGCTATATATATATACCCATTTTCATACTAATGGCTTCATATATCTAAAAAAGAATGTTAAGAGCAATGTACGAATATGAGAGCCATCAACATCTGCATCCGCCATAATTATAACTTTGAAGTACCTTAATTTCCCGATATCAAAGTCTTCTCCAAGGTTTGTCCCTAACGCTGTTACTATCGGAGCCAATTTTTCATTATCATATATCTTATCAATCCTTGATTTCTCAACATTCAGCATTTTACCCCATAATGGTAGAATAGCCTGAAATTTTCTATCTCTACCTTGCTTTGCAGAACCTCCTGCTGAGTCTCCCTCGACTATATATATTTCACAAAATTCTGGATTTCTTTCTGAACAGTCAGCAAGTTTTCCTGGCAGTGATGTTGACTCAAGTACACTCTTTCGTCTTGTTAACTCCCTTGCTTTCCTTGCAGCTTCCCTTGCTCTTCCTGCTGTTATACACTTATCAAGTATGATCCTCGATATTGATGGATTTTCTTCTAAGAAGTTCATTAATTTCTCGTTTATAATATATTCAACTAATCCACGTACTTCACTGTTACCAAGCTTTGTCTTGGTCTGTCCTTCAAATTGAGGATTTGATAATTTAAGATTAATGACAGACGTCATTCCCTCTCTTATGTCTTCTCCTAATAAGTTTTTATCATTTTCTTTTATAAAATTATATTTACGGGCATAATCATTAAATACTTTTGTAATTGCTGATTTAAATCCTGTCAAGTGGACTCCGCCCTCTGTTGTGCTTATGTTATTTGCAAAAGTAAAGATATTCTCAATATAACTGTCATTATACTGCATAGCGATTTCAACAGTAGTCGTATCCTTGCTTCCTTCAATAAAAATCGGGTCTTTATGGAGAACCTCTTTGTTTCGGTTAATATATTCAACAAAAGATACTATGCCTCCTTCGTAATGAAGATCCTTTTCAACAAGTTCTTCACCCCTATAATCAATTAACTTAATTTTTACGTCTTTATTTAAAAAAGCAAGCTCTCTAAATCTATTTAATAATATATCAAAATCAAATTCCAGTTCCTCGAATATTTCTGGATCTGGCTTAAATGTGGTCTTAGTTCCTGTGAAATTAGTGTCTTTAATTGGTTCCAATGAAGCTTGCGGCTTTCCTCTTTCGTATCTTTGTTTATATACATGTCCATCACGAGATACTTCAACTTCCAAATATTCTGACAGAGCATTCACCACAGATGCCCCTACACCATGTAAACCTCCTGATACCTTGTACCCATCGCCACCAAACTTTCCTCCAGCATGAAGTAAAGTATGAACAACTTCTACAGTCGAAATGCCCATCTTAGGATGGATTCCAACTGGTATACCCCTTCCATTGTCGATATTCGTAATTGAGTTATCTTTATTTATAGCTATCTCAATATAGTCGCAAAAGCCTGCTAAAACTTCATCTATACTGTTATCAACAATTTCATATACTAAGTGGTGTAACCCCTTACTAGATGTACTGCCAATATACATACCTGGTCTCTTTCTAACTGCCTCTAAACCTTCTAGCACTTGAATCTGGCTTTCATCATATGAATCTTTCGTTTTTAATTCTACAGTCTCAATCATTCTTTCACTCCTAACTTAGTCTTTGTTCTCTAGTAGTAAAGCTGTTTCATATATTTGATATTCTATTTATGAAACCTGCCCGCTTTTGTAGTGTAACAGATGATATTGGTGACAGATACAACTTGCTTTTTTCGTCAATCTCAGCTATTATAAATGATTTGGGAATATTTAAAGAAATACTTTCTACAAAACCCTCCTCTTCAGCAATAGCTAAAAATTTACGTGTATCAGTTGAAATTGTACTCGACTCAATATCAATTATAGCTATAACATTCTTCAAAGGAATTACAACATCTTCTCCTAAGTGTAGAAACATATTTCCTCCTAAGATCAAGAAAGATAAAACCAAATAATAATTTGCATTCATTATTTTATATTAATAAGTTGGTGAATGCAAATATAAAAATATTAAACTTCTTTTCCTGCAACAATATTAAAATGTTTGATTTTAAGTTGATTATTCTTATCAAACAAGTTCTTATCAGTACAAGTAATAAATGTCTGAATATCATTAATAGCGCTGTATAAGTGTTGCTGCCTTTTTTGATCTAACTCTGACATAACATCATCTAGTAGTAATACTGGGTATTCACCTATATCCTCGTTAATTATATCAATCTCAGACAGTTTTAATGAAAGGATTGATGTTCTTTGTTGACCTTGTGATCCATATAATTTAATATTTTTTCCATTTAGCAACATGGTATAATCATCTCTCTGTGGTCCATATAAAGATGATCCTCTTGCAATTTCCTTCCATTTATTATCCTCAACTTTTTTCAAAAATATTTCTTCTATATTTTCATATATATTAGAAAAACTCGATGTTTCAGTATTAGATATAAACGTTTCCGTATAATCACCAGCAAAAAAAGGTTGATATTTAATTTCTAAAACTTCTGAATTGTCAGTCAATCTTGAATGATTTTGTCTTACCAATATATTCAATCTTTCAATAAATTTATGCCTTGTCTTGATAATCCTCAATCCTATATCTATTAGTTCTTTATTCCACACTTCCAGTGTATCTAATAGCTTTTTATTAGTTTGTAATTCTTTTAATAGATTGTTTTTTTGAATTAAAACTTTGTTGTATTGTTGTAAATCATAAAAATATGAAGGCTTAAGTTGACTTATCGTAATATCTATGAACCTTCTTCGT
>CAVYEU010000109.1:0-14940 GCA_963767415.1 uncultured Eubacteriales bacterium | reverse complement strand
ACTATGTTTCAAAATGATATAGAGGTATTGGTAGAGATTTGTAGAGAAGATGTAATATTGCCTTCTTATGCAAATGATGGTGATGCGGGGATGGATGTATATGCTGCAAAAGCTACTATGATAAAGGGGGGTGATACAGTCGTCGTGCCAACAGGCATAAAGCTTGCAATACCAGAAGGCTATGAAATACAAGTCAGACCGCGAAGTGGGATCTCACTAAAGACACCTTTAAGATTATCAAATTCACCAGGAACTATTGATTCTGGTTACCGAAATGAGCTAGGTATTATAATTACAAATACTTCAATATTGGTTCAGGATGAATCGAGAGTATTTACGTTGGATGATTCAGAGAATAATAAAGGTAGTTATTTAATCAGAAAAGGCGATAAAATTGCACAACTAGTTCTTCAAACTGTTCCAAAAATTAAGTTTAAGGTTGTTGATTCGGTGAATGGATTTGGAAAAAACAGAGGCGGTGGGTTCGGATCAACAGGCGTTCGTTAGGGCGATCCTTATTTATGTTCCTGTAATTGTTGTTACATAGAGTTTATGGTAAGTCGATTCTGGAAATTTAGATTATAGCACAGAAAGCTAGTTTTATTGTAAGAAATTGTTATACTGTAGAAATTGTTATACGGTAATGGTAATAAAATACGATCAAGTGTTATAATATTTTATAAGATAAGAATTAAAACTTTATACAAAAAAGGAGGATTCTTATGATTGTTTCTAATTATGCAGGAGGATTAGTATTTTATGGTGAAAAGGTTTTAGTGATCAAGAATGAAAATAGTGAATGGGTGTTACCTAAAGGTATTATTCATGAAGGTGATTTAGCAAATGAGGTTGCTCTACAAAAAATTAAAGAAAAGACCGGAATTTCTGCTTCTATTATTTCTTCAGCTGGAGAAACTGATTATGAGATATTTTCTGTTACTAGACAAAAACCGATTTGTAATAAGACTGTTTGGTATATAATGAAATCATATGACAAAAATATGAATACAAATAACAACACTGATGATTATTTCCAAGGCGAGTTTCTTTGTATTGAAGATGCTATGGAGCGTGTAAAATGCAAACATGATAAGGCACTTCTAAATTTGTCATTTAAAAAATATAAGCAATTAGTTTCATAAAACTAGAGGAAGTTAGGATTTAAGAACAAGGTTCATGATAGAATGATACTCATTTTATCATGAACCTTGTTCTTAAGATACAAAGGGAGCGAAAAATGCAAAAGGAATATTTACGGTATTGAATTCCGCTACCATAGAATATGAAGAGAAAAGATCAAGGTTTATTTCCTCTGTGATGCCTACGCAGGAAGGGAGTACTGCGATTGAATTTATTGATAGACTTAAAAGCAAATATTGGGATGCTAAGCATAATGTATATGCGTATTGTTTATGGGAAAATAATTTCATTCAAAGATATAGTGATGATGGCGAACCTTCAGGTACTGCTGGATTGCCCATGTTGGAAACTATAAAAAAATTAAAATTACAAGATATAGTTGTTGTAATTACAAGATATTTTGGTGGAACACTGCTTGGTGCCGCTGGGTTGATTAGGGCGTATACGAAAAGTACTTTATTAGGTATTGAAGCTGCCCAAATAATCAAAAAAAAATTATGCCTTGAAATTAGTGTGATTCTTGAATATACTTTATTTGGGAAAGTTCAAAAATTTATTGTTTCGAACAACTTGTATATAAAGAATGTTACTTATAATCAAGATGTTGAAATATGTGTATTAGTACCAGTAGATGATGAAATATGGTTTGTTAAAAATATTACTGAAATCACAAGTGCAAAAGCTTTATACAATAGTATAGGAAGAGAATATGTGTAGGCATGCTTTAAACCATACGCTAGGGGAGTTGATTGTTTTGTCAGGACATTCGAAATGGGCAAATATCAAGCATAAAAAAGAAAAGGTTGATTCACAAAGGGGTAAAATATTTACTAAAATGGGAAGAGAATTAGCGATTGCAGTCAAACAAGGCGGCGCAGATTTCGAGTCAAATTCAAAGTTGAAGGACACAATTGCAAAAGCGAAATCATTGAATATGCCAAATGAGAATATTTTACGTTGTATAAAAAAAGCATCTGGAGATGCTAATGCTGATATTTTTGAGGAAATAAATTATGAAGGATATGGACCTCAAGGCATAGCAGTTATAGTAGAGGTTGTGACTGATAATAGAAATAGAACAGCAGCTGATGTTAGACATTATTTCGACAAATTTGGTGGTAATCTTGGTACTTTAGGATGTGTTTCTTATGTATTCGATAAAAAAGGTGTTATCGTAATCGAAAATGACGGTACTATTGATGAAGACATACTTCTAGCAGAGGTGTTAGATTTAGGGGCGGATGACCTCGAAACTGAAAAAGAATTTTTTGAAGTAACAACTGCTCCAGAGAATTTCTCTGAAATAAGAGAAGGTCTTGAAAAGAAAGGACACGTATTTTTATCTGCAGATATAGAAATGGTACCACAAACAACAGTAACATTACCAGAAGGAAAACCTAAAGAGATGATGGAAAAACTAATCGAACACCTCGAAGATTTAGATGATGTAAGAAATGTATACCACAATTGGGATATGGAATAATTAGTATAGGAACAGCTAAATAATAAAACTGCATTTATTTTTTAGCTGTTCCTATGATATTAAATTTGAAGGAGTGATTAAAGTGCTGGAATTTGAACAGTTTAAAATTGAAATTGCATCCTATGAAAGTAGACTTAATGATTTGAGGGATTCACTTTAACATCGGAAATAAAGCTGACGAACTTTCAGAGCTTGAGCATAGAGCAGCCGAAAGCAAATTTTGGGAAGATATCGATTCTTCACAGAAAGTTTTACAAAGAATTAAAGAATTGAAAACTAGAATTGAACAATATGAGAAATTAAAATCAGATTTAGAAGACCTAGAAACATTGAATCAACTTGGGCAAGAAGAGGAAGACGCAAGCATTGTAACTGAAATTGAAGAAGAATTACAAACCTTTAAGAAAGAATTTGAAAAGCTGAAATTGGAAACGCTTCTTACCGAGCCTTATGATAAAAACAATGCGATTCTAACTTTACATGCTGGTGCTGGCGGAACTGAAGCTCAAGATTGGGTTGAGATGTTACTTCGAATGTTTGCAAGATGGTGTGACAATAAAGGTTATATAGCTAAAACCATAGATTACTTAGATGGGGAAGAAGCAGGAATTAAAAGCGTAACCATTAATGTAATTGGAGAAAATGCATATGGTTTTTTAAAATCAGAAAAAGGGGTTCATCGCCTTGTAAGGATATCACCATTTGATGCTTCTGGTAGAAGGCATACATCATTTGCATCAGTTGATGTTATACCTGAACTAAATGATAATATTAAAGTTGATATAAACCCTGAAGATCTGAGAATTGATACGTATCGCGCAAGTGGCGCAGGTGGACAGCATATTAATAAGACTGACTCAGCAGTAAGAATAACACATATTCCAACAGGATTTGTTGTTTCATGTCAGACAGAGAGGTCTCAATTTCAAAATAAAGATACCGCTATGAAGATGTTAAAAGCCAAATTATTTGAATTAAAAGAACGAGAACATAAAGAGAGAATTGAGGATATAAAAGGAATTCAAATGGATATTGCTTGGGGGAGTCAGATCAGGTCTTATGTTTTTTGTCCATATACCTTAGTCAAGGATCACAGAACCAACCATGAAGAAACTAATGTAAATGCTGTCATGGATGGCAAAATTGATGGATTATAAATGCATTTCTAAGTTTATAGTTTAATATAACTTATTTTTAATGATATAATCAATAACTAAGCTTCAAATTATAATCTTTAGCTATAATCATATAGCTTGACTTAATTAACCGTGGAAAATTGTCGATTTTTCAAAAACCTAAAATAGTTTTTTTATATTCTAGAAAGATTGATCAGCATATTATTTTCACCTCTAACCAAAGTATTTTGATAATGAAAATGTTAACATAATCAATACTTCGACTCAATGTAAAATGATTTCCAAATCTATTTGCTTGTTTTTAGAGAAATGTTTTAATATGTAATTGAAGGGAAATATTCTGATAATACATTTGTAATGATTCATTTTCTAGGAGGAATTTACAAATGATAAATAAATATTTCGAAAAAAGAGTAATGGTCGATTGTCAGAATGATAAAAACGATAATAGTAAGAGAGGATTTATTCTTGAGTACTACCTTACAGAGACTGATGATTATTCAATAGAAGAGTACGATACTAGAATTGATAAAGTATATGGTATTGAAATAATAAAAAAAGGAAGCGATGATTCCATAGAAAGAAAATATCTTACTGAATATTTCCCATAGAAAAAATGAAGTAAAAGTTATATTAGAAAAAATAGCATATAATACAGTTACTCCATTTCAGATATGCTATATATTAGACGATATGCTTGCAGGATAGTTTTTATATACTGTAACAGGTCACAAAATCACATTTTTATGACCATCAGTAACATGCTAATACTTGCTTCAATTAAAAAATTATTACTTCAGCAAGTATAGGATGAATCACGAGGAGGAGGTAAATAATGGATATCCAATGTGTTGAATTCATGAACCTTATTGAGAGTATTGCACCAACAAATCTAGCAGAAGACTGGGATAATGTTGGTCACTCATTAATAGGTAGCTCAAAGAAAAAAGTATCTCGTATATTAAGATCATAGCCTCGATGTTACCCTAAATGTTGTAAATGAAGCGATCGAAGAACAAATATTGATCTAAAGGAACCACACATCCTCGTTATAATATCAAAGGATCTAAAGGAAAGATACTTCAAGATGAGATATCAGGGAACATCATTTTAAATTGATCCAGAAAACGGTATTAATGTTCTACAATCTGCCCATCACCGAATTTCGACTTTGCAAATAGTGGACTAAATGACTTGCTTGCACAAAAACTAGGACTTAGTGATATTCAAAACCTCAAAAATTATAAAGACTCAGAAATTATATAAATTAGTTGTTTTTGTTCCAGAAGAAAATACCGAGGCAGTAAGATCTGCTCTGGCAAATGCTGAGCAGGCTGGATAGGTAATTACCTGATTGCTTTTTTATGACCGAAAAAAAGGTATCGGAACATTTAAACCACTTGAAGGGACAAATCCATATATAGGTACAAAAGACAATTTAGAACATGTAAATGAGATTAGGCTTGAAACGATCACATTCCAAGAAATAAATTAAATATTTGTATAGATGCTATTCTTAAGTCCCATCCATATGAAGAAGCTGCTTACGATATATATCCATTAGAGTTACCCAAGTCAACACATGGTTTTGGTAAAGTAGGAACTTTAGAAAAACCTTTTGACCTCTCAGACTTCGTAAAATTAGTAGGTACCAACCTAAACGCTACAAATATTAGGGTTATTGGAAGCATTAAACACCAGATAGAAAGGGTTTCGGTATTTTGTGGAAGCTTTGATGAATCATTATTAGACATTGCATCAAAAAAATCAGATGTTCTAGTAACTGGAGATATAAAATATCATACAGCCCTCGATGCAATTCAAAAAGGTATGTGCTTAATTGATGCTGGACATTTCAATACGGAAAAGATCATTGTCCCACATTTAGTTAATCTAATTAGACAAAATTTTAACGGTATTGAAGTCCATGCATCAGAACAAGAACATGATCCTTTTAATCTTTAAATGTTTTTTGCTACTCTCTTTCGCATGTGGTTAGTAGCTTTTGCGATGTAACGATCGAGGGAAATGTTTCTTGAAATATATAGCTTATTCTTCGCATCCATAAAAAATAAAAAATTCAATTTGATTTTCTCAAGTGTTTCAATAATCGCTCTGCCCGTTGGTACAAATATTCTAACTTTCCCAGCTGTCATTATACGTTCTTTCTCATTTTTCAAATTATTTCTGATATTTCTACGTCACTTAATATTGCAATTTATAAGATATTTTTCACCATGTAAATTATATTTACATAATACCTATTTTGATATTTAGCTTATTATTTATGATTTTTGGTTTCTACTACTTATGGAAGAATCGAGAAGAGGTTAGATATTTAAATAGTTGTAACAAAAATGCTACTATGAATGATCCAGCAGCATCTAGAAAACATTTTTAGTTAGAAGATAATTTCAGCTAAAGGATATATCTCTCCTTATATGGTACCGCATAAATCTCTTTGTTTATTGATTCCGCCCACTTATCTGTGTGCCTCTTCCCTCATATACTACAAATTCGACTCTTACAGCTATGTGGTATTATCATCAAGAAAACGATATCGAGATGAAGTAATATCGAGAAATAACTAAGGAATATAATGAATAGAGAGATAATAAGAGATAATTTAAAATATTTCAAAAATACTTGACAGTCATGAAACCATGTAATAAACTAAATGCGTATCATCCAAGGTTACTATGACAATAAAACATTTTATAGTAAAGAAATTATAGATTTAGATCAGGGAGGTTAGAAATAGTATGAAAACTTTTATGGCAAAAACCAATGAAGTTAATAGAAGATGGTATGTTATCGATGCAGAAGGCAAACCACTTGGCCGTTTAGCAAGTGAAGTGGCAAAAATATTAAGGGGCAAAAATAATCCTGAATTTACACCTTATATCGATACTGGAGATCATGTTATAGTAGTTAATGCTAAGAAAGTTTTATTAACTGGTAACAAATTAGAAACTAAATTTTACAGACATCATTCAGGTTTTATTGGAGGAATGAAAGAAGTAAAGTGTAGGATTTTTATGCAAAAAAATCCTGAAAGAGTAATTGAATTAGCTGTTAAAGGAATGTTGCCTAAAAATAGTTTAGGAAGAGCAATGTATAGGAAACTCAAAGTCTATAAAGATAGCGAGCATGATCATCAGGCACAAAAACCTGAAGTCTTAGAGATAAATGTATAATTAGAGGAGGGTTAGATAGAATATGGCTGAATCAAAATACTATGGAACTGGTAGAAGAAAAAAGTCGATTGCAAGGGTTAGACTAGTTCCGGGTAATGGACAATTTTCAATTAACGATAGATCAATAGATAATTACTTTGGATTAGAGACACTTAAGGTTATAGTAAAACAACCATTAGTACTTACAGATATGGTAAGCAAGTATGACGTGATTTGCAAGGTAATCGGTGGTGGTTTTACAGGTCAAGCTGGAGCACTTAGACACGGGATATCGAGAGCTCTATTAACAGTTGACGAAAATCTAAGGACTACTTTGAAAAAAGCTGGATTTTTGACTAGAGATCCAAGAATGAAGGAAAGAAAAAAGTATGGTTTGAAAAAAGCAAGAAAGGCTCCACAGTTTTCGAAGAGATAATATTAAATATAACTTCTTTATATATTATACTAAGTCACAAAATCACATTTTTGTGACTTAGTATAATAATATATACTTATCTCGATAAAAAAATTATTACCTTAAGCAAGTATGGTATAACAATATGTTTCATACTCAAAGAGGCGACTCTCGTCGCCTCTTTGAGTATGGGTAAGGGATAATAACTTTATGATTGAGTTGTGTAGTAAATCTGTATCAGAGACAGTAGAAATTGGAGAAAAAGTAGGTGAATTACTAAAGTCAGGTGATGTTATTTGCTTATATGGCGATTTGGGAGTAGGGAAGACTGCTCTGGTACAAGGCATCTCAAAAGCACTTCAAATAAAAGAAAATATAACAAGTCCTACATATACGATTATTAATGAGTATAATGATGCTTATATTCCATTGTTTCACCTTGATGTTTATAGAATAGGCTACTATAACGAAATGTATGATATCGGTTTTGATGAATATTTATATGGTGATGGCATTGTTGTAATTGAATGGGCAAATATTATAGAAAATCTATTACCTGAAGAAAGAATTAATATTCATATAAAAAAGAACTCTTTGGATGTTATTAATGGGAGATTAATCAAAATAGATTTCATTGGGAAAGAATACGATGAATATGAAAAGAAATTTAATACAGGCATGATTACGCCTTAAGGGATGGATATAGAAGATGAATATTCTTGCAGTTGATACTTCGACATCAGTTTTGGCAGTTTCATTAAATAGTGAGAAGAAAATACTGGCCGAGAGTATAATAAATAACGAAAAAACGCATTCTCAGAAACTTTTACCTATAATTAAGTCTTTACTAGAAAGCGTGCACTTTACTGTTTATGATATTGACGTATTCGCAGTATCCGTTGGACCAGGTTCATTTACAGGGCTTAGAATTGGAGTTGTTACAATAAAAGCATTATCATATGTCGCTAAAAAACCTGTTATTGGAATACCGACTTTAGATGCACTCAGCTTTAATATTCATTTATGTGGAGTTCTTATTTGTCCTATAATGGATGCTAGAAATAATCAAGTTTTTTGTGCGATCTATGAGAATAAAAGCGCTTTTACAAATGAAAGAATTAGTGACTATCTAGGAATTAATATCGAGAATTTGGTAAGTTTACTACTAAAATATGATAAGAATGTTGTTTTTATTGGGGACGGAGTCTTGATCTATCGTGAATATCTAAAAGATAAGTTAGGGAGTAAATACATTGAAGCTCCAGAAATATTATTGCTTCAAAGAGCTTCAAATATTGGACAAATAGCTTTACAAAAAGCGAAAAATAATGAGTTTGATAATAGTATTGAGTTAGTTCCTTTTTATTTAAGAAAATCACAGGCTGAGAGAAAATATGAAGAATCTTAATGTAAGAATCGAAAAGATGATAAAATCTCATATAAATGAGGTCTTAGCTGTTGAAAACACAAGTTTCACTATCCCTTGGGCTAGAAAATCTTTCGAGTCTGAACTTGAAAATGAAATAGCTGTGTATCTTGTTGCTAAAATTGATGATAAAGTTGTGGGGTATGCAGGATTTCACAAAGTCCTGGATGAGGGTTTTATTACAAATATTGCGGTGCTTAAAGATTTTAGAAACAATGGGGTAGGAAGTATGCTTTTAAATGAATTGATCAGGGAGGCTTATGAAGATGAGATATTTAGCATAACCCTTGAGGTTAGAAAGAGTAATATTATAGCACAGAACCTATATTCTAAATATGGATTTGTGGAAGCTGGAATTCGTAAAGGTTATTATAGTGATAATGGAGAAGGAGCAGTAATTATGTGGAGAAAAAAGTGAAAATTGGGAATGTAGAACTTAAAAACAATGTGTTTTTGGCACCAATGGCTGGAATAACTGATTTACCCTTTCGAATATTATGTAAGGAACAGGGATGTGGATTAGTCTATACCGAGATGGTAAGTACAAAGGGGATATACTTTAATGATTTAAAAAGTGCATCACTTGCTAAAATCATTAAAGATGAAAAACCTGTTGCTATACAGTTATTTGGTTCAGACCCAGAAATTTTTAAAAATATTATGCCTCGACTAAATGAATCAGATGCAGATATTATAGATATCAATATGGGATGTCCAGTCCCTAAAGTAATTAAAAATGGTGAGGGTAGCGCTTTGATGAAAAACCCAAGACTTGTTGGTGAAATTGTAAAAGCAGCTGTAGCTAATTCTAATAAGCCTATTACGGTTAAGATAAGGAAGGGATGGACCCGAGACTTTGTAAATGCAGTAGAGATTGCAAAAATTATTGAAGAAAATGGAGCAAGGGCTGTAACGATTCATGGGAGAACCCGTGATCAGTATTATAGTGGAATTGCGGATTGGGATATCATTGCTAAGGTAAAAAAAGAAGTGTCAATCCCTGTAATCGGTAATGGAGATATAGCTTCTATAAATGATGCAAAAAAAATGATAGAAATAACCAATTGTGATGCAGTAATGATTGGGAGAGGTGCAATGGGCAATCCGTGGATATTCAATAGGATTCAAATATATTTAAATACAGGTAAGGTTATAGATGAACCAAATGATAAAGAAAAATTAGAAATGATTAATCGACACATGAATATGATGGTAGAATATAAAGGGGAAAAAATAGCGGTATTTGAAATGAGAAAGCATATAGCTTGGTATTTAAAAGGTATGAAAAATGCTTCAACCATAAAAAATAATGTATATAAACTTACAACAAAAGACGATATTTTAAATGTATTAAACGAATATTCTTTAATCATGCCTAAGGGGGGCTGATACCTAGATGTTAAGTAGAGTTAAGTCTATACCGTATATCGAGTATGTACCTATTCTTTTCATTGCATTTGTAATGTATAAGATTGTAAATGATATAAACATTATAGCAGAAAGTTTATCTTTCATAACTTCAATTTTAAGTTGTCTTATTTGGGGCTTTTCGATAGCATATTTAGTAAATCCAATTATGTTGTTTTTAGAAATAAGAATAAAGGTTCCAAGAGTTCTTAGTATAAGTATAATTTATGTTGTTTTTGTCGTAGCAATAATTTTATTAATTACAATTATTACTCCAAGTCTGGCAAGTAATATTGCTCAATTAATATCTACTATGCCAGACTATATAAATGAAAAGCAAAGTTGGTTTTTAGAAACTATAAAAAATTATCAATTTGATGGAAGTTCTAAAATTTCATCATATATTCAAAAAAATCTAAATGAGATTGTTACGCAAGCTCAGAATTTATTAAATTTTTCATTAAATTTCCTATTTGTAAAAACTATTAGTTTAACATCAACAATAATGAATATAGCCTTAGGTTCTATTGTTTCAATATATGCATTGAATGAAAAAGAGAAGCTTATTAAAAATGCAAAAAAGATTATTTATGTAATCTTTTCAGAAACATCTGCAAAAAATATACTTTCTGTTAGTTCGAAAATAAATTTAGCATTGTCAAATTTTATAATGTGGAAGATCCTGGATGTATTAATTATCACTGTCTTATGTTTTGCAGGTTTACTTATTATTCATGCTCCATATGCACTCCTAATTAGTATAGTATTTGGAGTCGCTCGTCTGATTCCTTATATTGGTGCGCTATTCGGTCTTATCCCTGCATTTTTGATTACGTTATTTATTGATCCGACAAAAGTGATTTGGGTTTTGATATTTATGATAGTTTTGGATCAGTTTGATTCATGGATCATTTCAACAAAGATGATAGGAGATTCTACTGGTCTTAGTGCATTTTTAATTATTGTGGCATTAGTAATTGGTGGAGGTTTGTTTGGGATTATAGGTATGTTCCTTTCAATTCCTATATCGTCAGTAATTAAAGATTTAGTGGTAGCTTATATTGATAATAGATTAAAAGAAAAACGAATCGAAATAAATGAATTATAAAAAAGGGAGAATGCTAAAAATGAGACTAAATCGTATGAAAAATCCGCAAAGCAAATATCTATTTATAGCAGTTGCATTTATAGTATTGATTTCGGGATGTGCTCAGTTTAATATCTCAAAAAATAAAGTAAAAAATAAAGCACAAGGAATTCAAATAGAATCTACTGGACCTGTTTTTCAAGTCTCAACTATAACGGATCTAAATGCAGGGAATTTTGATGGAATACTCAAAATTGATGAACTATTAAAATATGGCGACACTGGTATTGGAGTATTGGACGGATTTAATGGAGAATTAATAATATTAGACTCAATCCCTTATCAGGCGAAAAGCGATGGGACAGTAGTGAGGCTAAGTAATGTCGCTACAACACCATTTGCAATCATAGGGCCATTAAATACTAATGGAAAAACAGTTTTAAATAATGTAAGCGACATAAATAGCTTTGAAGCGAATATCGAAAATAAATATATAAATTCCAATAAAAAGATTGCTTACTTGTTGAAAATAGATGGGGCATTCAATAATCTTGTAATAAGAAGTGTTTCCAAGCAAAACAAGCCCTACAAAACATTAGAGGAGACTATCGAAGCATCCCAGAAGACTTTTAATTATTCGAGCATTATAGGAACAATAATTGGTGTTTGGACACCAAGTTCTATAAATGGAGTTCTCGATCCAGGATTTCATTTTAGCTTAATAAGTGATGATAGAAAAGGGTGGACAAGTTATTGAATTCAGTACTAGAGAAGCTAATCTAACAATAAACTCAGTAAATGAATTTACCGTCAGATTGGGAAATTAATACATAGACATGATTAAAGTATATACCGCAATAACGGTTCTTTTGTACGCATGTTACTTTATGTAAGTCTATAAAATTGGTTTTCTTTGGTTGCACTTGGTTGATAAGGCGAATGTATAACGTTTAGATTTGCTGAAGCAGGAATAATATTAGAGCTAGGAGGTATTAACCCTACAACTTTGTCTTGATTACTTTCAATATGAATTTTATTTCTTATACAATCAATAAGAACACCTATAGATCCTTTTTCCTCAGCACATACAATTATCTTATCACTTTGTGACCTACAAGAGTCAGAATAAATATAAGTGTCTAATCTTCTAATAAAGCTATATTTCTTTTCTTCAGAAATTTTTGAATAAAGCTTTTTTTTCGTATCTATAATTATTTTAGTATAATTGGTGGAATTTAATAATTTCAGTTTAAAATCCGCAGTATCTATACATTGACCTGGCGAGAATATAAAAAGTATTTTTGCAAAACATTCTAAAATATTTTCTTTTGCATATACAGTTAAATTTTGTTTTTTTTGATTATTCTTTGATATTAATTCAATATCTATAGAACAAATGACTTTCTTTGCAAATCTTGGCATAAGTTTGTGTAGTTTTTTCCATAGTCCAGTTAATAAAGGATTCTCTAAAACAAAATTTTTATAAAAATAAGCTGAAAAAATTACACCAGATATCAAACTTAATAAACCTATTATTGGACTTGTAGTAGCTACTGATATCAACATCAGTGAAGTTAAAATACTTGAAGTTACACTTATAGAAAATAAGCAAAGTCCTAAAAAACCCTTGAGCATTTTATATTTATCAGGTCGCTTACGCACCTGCTCCTGAATATTCTGCTAAACCTTCATAATCTTTAATTTGTTTCATCTCTTGCATACAACAATGGCTCCTATTCTAAAATGTAGTATTAAAATAACATACAAAATATAGTATGTCAAATGTCACCTTCCATGATCCCTTAGGAACAGCTAAATAACTTTGTAGAAAGCAAAGGTAATTATAGCGATTATTAGGAATAGCGCAGATATGATATATATTGAAAATTTTAATTTATTAAATATATTAAATTCATAAACAATATGATTTTTATTTAGAATCAGATACCCTAATAGTTCATCTAGCAAATTACTGTTAAATTCATTTATTTCTTCAATCTGGATAGCATAAACATGCGAATTCCTGACTTTTTGAGATCTTAAAATCAAACCTATGAAACTTATTTTTTTATTATTAGTAATAGATATTTCTATGAATACCTTTGAGTCTTCTTTCAGTCCCGTATTTGTAACTACTTCAATCCCACCAAAACTTATATTGCTAACAATTCCAGAAAACTTATTAGCTTTATCAACTGCAATAATTGTAGGATAATTAACCTCGAAACGTTCATATTTTCTATTGTTTAAGAACTCCAAAGCACTATCGATCCGTATTGTAACTGATTGTTTACGAATCGAAATAATTTTTTTATCAATTCTACCAGTGAAAAGAGCTTCATTATTTTCGGTCAAAGATTTTACAATTACTCTATCACCTTTACTAAAATAATTGCAAAAATATTTTGCCGAAATAAATATTTCAGCAATATTTTTCTCGGTAGATATGTATGTAATTATTCCATGGATCCATCTATCACCATCGTCAAATGAAATTTTACAAAAGGTCGTCGGAGTCTTCTGATCAATTAAAATATCTTTCATTTATACACCTACCCTTTAGGTTGTTATTGAAAGTTAAAAGCGGTATTTAAAAAGGAATTTGTTAATTTGTATCTTGGATTACATATTAATATTTTCCCATTAAGATATTTGAATTCATCTACCGTATTTTTAAAATCAAATTCTAGTTTGTATGCCCATAAACATTGAATTTTAGCACCAAAAGCACGATTTAAAGAGTTGATCCCATATTTCCCATCACCTATGATTGGATGGCCGATATGTGCTAAGTGGGCTCTGATTTGGTGTGTTCTTCCCGTACAAAGAGTCACTTCTAGTTCGCTTATATCATAGTTCTTATCGGTTAGACCAGTTTTATAAGCTAAAACATCATATCTTGTTATTATTTCAGCTGAGTTTTTAGAAGTTCTAGTATTACTAATAAATACTCTGCTTTTTTTTCATCTTTTGATAAATATGCTTTTATTGTAGCTGTTTTAGGTTCCATTTTCCCTAGTACAAAGCAACGATAATGTTTTTTTATTTCATGTTTTTGCATTTTATCTAAAATAAATTTTAGACTGCGATCATGCTTTGCTATAATTACTAGACCCCCAGTATTTCTATCAATTCGATGGCAAAGTGTAAGACCATCCAGATTGCTTCTTTGAGTATTCTTATTTTTAAGGTACATTTGAACTTTATCTATTAAAGTATCTGTGCTTTGCTCTCTGTCTGGATGAACTAAAAGACCTTGTTCTTTTTCAACAATTAATAAATTATCATCTTCATATATTATATCAAATCCAAGGAAGGTTTTGCTATAGGATTTAGAATAAATTTGATCTCTTTTTTCTAATCCATCTAAAACATCGTCAACTATGTAAATATCGACCTTATCATCCGTAAAAACCTTTTCATTTTGAGGTACCCTTTTACCATTTACTTTAATATCTTTTTCTCTAAATGCTTTGTACATAGCGTTTAGGGACATCTTGGAAAATTTTTGTTTTAATACCTCGTCTATTCGATTATTATTAAATTTAGATTCGATCTTTATACTTCTCATAATTATGCCTTAATAATTTATTATTTCCTTTATTTTGTCTAAATATTTGGTTGATATCTTTTCAGCTATTTTTAAGGATTCACCCTCAGAGTATACTCA
>CAVYEU010000108.1:0-10714 GCA_963767415.1 uncultured Eubacteriales bacterium | reverse complement strand
AAAGAAGATGAAATATTTAAAATGGTTAATTCAAACGGAAATATAGATTTCAATGATAAAGTGAATAGTGTCTTACAGGAAATTTCAAGTATATTAAAAAAAGAAGTATTTATCAAAAATAATCCGTGGCACGATGAAAAATTTAAACATTTTATATTTAATAAGAAGACTCTCTCGTGGCTTGGAATCCCTCTGTTATTTGATGATAACCAGATTGGAATGATAATATTAAGAACCAGAAAGCAAATGCTTATACTGAACACGAGGCATCGATTGCAACAATTTTTGCGGGTCAAGCAGTTATCGCGATAGAAAACGCAAAATTGTTTAGTGAAATTAATAGACTTGCTATAACGGATGGCTTAACCGGATTTTCAACCGGAGGCATTTCTTTAGTCTTGCAGAGCAGGAAACTAAAACAGCAATTAGATATAAGCACGATCTTTGTGCAATCATGATAGACATTGACAATTTTAAAAGGTTCAATGATACATATGGACACGACATTGGAGATGAGATTTTTAAAATTGGTTTCGTCAGCTATCAAAGACTGCCTTAGAAATGTTGACATTGTAGCACGCTACGGTGGTGAAGAATTTTCAATACTTCTTCCAGAAACAAATCTTGAAGATGCAAAAGCTATAGCTGAGAAAAATAAGTTATGGCAGCAGAAATAAAAAGCTGGAAAGCTCAATAGATAATGAAATATTGTCCTGTACTATAAGCCTTGGAGTTGCACAGTTAGGATGTGAAGAAAGTTTAAGTAATTTGTTAAAAGCAGCAGATGAAATGCTTTATAAGGCAAAAGAAGATGGAAGAAATCAAGTTGCTTTTAGGAATACAATCCACTAGAACAATTTCCCAATTACAGAATTTAAGAATCTAATTTTTCCCTGACCAAAAACTTTTGGTCCAATGAATTTACCAATCTGTACCAACCCCTGCGTTTATGGCAAGTGCTACTATAAGTAGTGCTATAAGATCAGACTCAAACTTAAGTGTTGAATCGAGTAACCGTGCTATAAGTACACCGCTAATGCAAAAAAGATTACCCTAATACTATATGAATGTATTTATTCTTTTGCTACTTCTTCATTATACTCTGAATCAATGTTTGCATCCCAAATATTATATTTATTATTACCCTCAATTATGTTTTTTGCTGCATATAATCCAGTCAGAATTGAATGGTCCATATTATTGTATTTGTACATCCCATAACGACCAATAAGCTGTAAATTATTAAAACCCTTTACATAGCCTTTAATAATATTAAGATACTTAGCATAATCTTTAAAGTATACAGGATAAGCCTTAGGAGCTCTAACAATAAAATAATCTTCAATATCGGACTTCTTACATATCTTAATCTTTTCTATTTCGTAAGAAGCAAGTTTAAAAATGTCACTATCACTCATTTCCCAAAAATCATCACCCTCATTGCAAAAATATTCTAGTCCTAAGGACGATTTTTCTTGGTCTTTAACCATGTCTTTGCTCCAATTTTTATAGTTTTGAATTCTCCCAAGCATTACTTCTTTGGAATGAATATAGATCCAATTATCAGGGAATATATCCTTTTTATTAACAATTATATCCACTGTAACAATGCTTCTATAGCAAAGCTTACTTGATGCAGATAATACTTCGTTGTTGGGTTTTGGATCCAATTTTTCTATTAGCTCAGTAATTGGAATACTAGATACAAAATCAGTCCCCTCTATTATGTTCGTATTTCCAGATACATCAACATATTCGACGCTTTTAACAAGCATATTTTCATGATTTATTTTTGACACATAACTTTTTAATAACACTCTTGCCCCAAGTTTTTCTGATTTTGATTTCATTTCATTATACATCATTCCTGGACCTAAAACTGGATAATTAAATTCATCAATTAGGGTCTTTATCTTACTTTTTTTGGGCTTAAAAATCGCGTGGTGTATAGCTTTAGATAGTGAAAGACCTTTGATTCTCTGGGCTGCCCATTCTGCTTGAAGTACTGTACATGTAATACCCCATACTTTTTCAGTATATGTTTTAAAAAATGTTCTATATAGTAAATACCCAAATTGGTTTGTAACCCATTGTTCAAATGTTTCAGGGTTTTTAAACGGAAAAAGTCTTGCTTTTATATAGCTTAAAATAAATAATACTGTTTTTATAATCCCGATACCCATCAAAGCATTAACTGCGGTTAATGGATAGTTAAAAAATTTATTATTATAGTAAATCCTAGAAAGTCTGCGAGTTCTTCTAAACTTATCAGCTAAAATCTCATGCCAAAGATCATCAACTTCTTTAAATCTTGTAAAAAAACGATGTCCTCCTATATCAAAGTAATAATTTTTATAATTAATAGTTTTACTAATACCCCCAACGGCATCTTCTTTTTCTACAACATACGTGTTTATATTTTCTTTTGATAAAAGATATGCCAAAGATAACCCAGCAGGCCCTGCACCCATTACAATTACTTTCTTCATAAATACAACTACCCCCTTAGGATACTTGACTTATTCTTACTTCTTTCTAAACAAAATCATATATCTTTTAGCACCTCTAGGTATATCCTGAACTTCCTTCCACGGCGTTTCTGTAAAATTAGACTGCAAATAGTTTACAACAGTATCTTTAAAATCATATACGTAAAACTCATCAACAACCACTATATTTGATTTTTTAAGCTGCTCTAAAAACATTTTCTTGATATCTTCATTTTGACCAGCAAACATATTGTTAAGTTGGAAAAAGAATGGACCTTGTGGTGAATGCTTAGAATAGCTATATGGTTGCGGTCCATTTTTGCCGATAAACATGTACTTTTGTTGATTAACTCTATCCAGTACTTTATCTAAATACTGTGCTTCAACTCTAGTATATTTATCCTGATCCCTTATAAAATTAATTCTTTCATCATAATTAAATTTTGTTACATTAAAAGTACATATACATAAAAGCAAACTGAACCCTAAACATACAAGTTTAAATTTACCAAAATTTGTTTTCTTAAATAAATCATTTAACATATATAAAAATAATCCCATATATACAGGGACTACAAAAACAAAATGATGATTGTAGAATTTTCCAGATAACCCGACTGTAAACATCGTTAGGTATGCTATAGCTAAAGCTTTAAATATAAAAAATAAAACTGCAACTATGTTTGTATTACTATCTTTTGAATTCTTTGGTTTTGTTTTGGCGAAGCTCCTTCTATACTCTAAAAATAAATACAGAAAAAATACTGCAAAAATTAAAACCCCAAGTCCTAAAGAATAATTATTAAGATCCTCAAACAATCTATTAAACCAAAACCCTCTTTGACAAGGAGTACCATTACTTATTATTACTAACCTTTTTGTAATCGGTAAATAAAAATCAAAAAATGGACCTAAGATATTCATGCTGTAAAATAAAATAGTAGTAGGTATTGCAGATATTATTAAAGGATATCCATATGTAATAATTAGTTTCTTTAAATCTGAAGACAGGACAACTGCACAAATAAAACCTACAATCAGAAATGGCTCCTTCATAATTATCGCTGCCATAAGACAAATACTTGCTAAATAAGTATTTATACACTTTAGTGGCAAAAGAAAAGAATCTGTTTTCATTTTAGAGATAAATAACACATAAAGACAACAAAATGCTGCACCAAACGACTCTACTTGAACCTCTCCACTTCTTTCTGCAGTATATAGACCTATTACAATGCTAAATAACAGCGTAACTAATATTATAAAATACTTTTTCTTTGGGTCATCCAATAGATCGCTTTTATTAATATAAAGATAAATAAATGGTATTAGCATAATTATAAAAATTACAATAACCTGAAAGAAATTTGTTAGCCAAACATCATCTGTTAAATAAAGTGATATTGCAGAAATTATGAAAATACCTGGTGGCTTAAACTCAAATAAATCAATATATGGGATCAATTTATTTAAAATTCCTCTGCCAACAGCCCAGTAAATGGTGGTATCCCATGTAAATGGTCCCATAAGCTCATATTTTATTCTGTATACTACCTGGACTAATCCATATATAGCTGTTATACCCATTAAACCAATTAGAAGATATATAATAATTTTAGCATTATCTACCTGATTAGTATCGCTCTTACTATTTTTTGATTTAATATTATTTTTTGATTTAATATTAATAGAAGATTTTATGTTTTCTTGTCGTTGACCCTTACTATCCTTCGGCATTATTACCTCCTAAGTATTTTATTTTCTTAAATGAAAAATATTTCATGGCGAAAAAATTGTAAATAGCAGTCAACCCAATAGATATAGCATGGGATATAGTTTCATTTTGAATCTGCGTCAATACAATTATTTTTTGAAATTCAAACGTTTGGTAAAAAGCATAAGCAATCCCCGTTGTTATAAACATCGCTGAAATACCTACTAGAGTAAATTTTATTATTTGATTAGTAATATTTTCTTCATATGATTTAAAAGTATACTTCTTATTCAAGATAAAGCTTACTACTCCCCCTACAACATTAGCCAATGCTACACTTACTTCATATGAAGTAAATACCCTAAATAAAAATCTACTAAAAAAAGCAACTACTGTTGCAGTTCCACCAACAACAAGAAAGGTCTTAAACTGTTTTGTAAAAAAGTGTTTTCTTATAATATTTACCATATTTATAGATTTTGTATGCATTTTATTTTATCAACTCCAGATTTAGTCTATGAGCTAAATTCATACTCCTTTTTACTGCTTCGTCCATATTAATATACTCAAATTCGGCAAACCTACCGCAAAGGTTAATACCTAATTTTTCAAAGTAATCCTTTACTATTTTAATATTGTTCTTATATTCTAAATCGTAAACAACATACCCATATTCAAAGTTTTTAATGTCTGAAGTTACTAATTCTTGTTTGTTAATTATACCTAGCTTATCCAAATCATTAACAATCCGTTCTTTTAAATGATCATCTGAAGTGTTATAAAGATCACTGCCTTTTTGGCAGGTTACTTCAGCAATTAAAGATGATTTTCCAAAAGGAACATTGTTTTTACTAAAACATCCCATGAAGCATATTCTATGAGGTGTAATTTCAGGGTCAGGAATATAAACAGCTGTTTTATCTAATAATGACTCATTATTAATACCTATCATTACTACTCGAACCGCATTGTGTTTTAAGTTCGAAGCGGCATTTAATACCCCGTACGGGACATCATCAAAACATGTTATTGCCTCTTTTATAGGTATAGTTAGTACTAATCTGTCATAAAACTTCTCATCTTCAGCTTGTCCATTTGAAACACACCACTTATCTAGTTTTTTAGTAATCTTCGTAATATCATAATTTGTCGTAATTTTTGCATCATTTTTGATTATTTGTCTTACAAAACTCTCTATACCACCATTTTCAGGATAATTAAAATACAACTGGTGAACATACCCCTCGGTTTCTATCCCTATAGCTGACTTTAAAACATCTTCCATTGGTGGTTTTGGAACCCTCTCTACCCACTCTAAACTCATCTTTTGAAGATCAGTCTTCCATATTTTCGTATTGTAAGGAACTAAATATTTTTCTGAGATTCCTCTGCCAAAGGTATAGTAAATCCATTCTAAGAAATTACTTGGTTTTGGATAATCATTATTTATATATGTATATAAACATTCAAAATTATCTTGCTTTTCCAAAGACCCCAAGTCATTCTCAAATGGATATTTTAGATAACGATTTTTATATAAAACCTTATTATTACGTCTTTGCCTAAGAGTATTATCCTTTAGAGTATCTTTTACGAAACTTTGGAATGTTTCATCCCTAGAATAAAGAATATGACCTCCAATGTCATAATAAAATCCATCGCACTCAAAAGATCTGCAAAGCCCCCCTACTCTACTCTCTTTTTCTAAAATCTCACTATCACACTCTAAAAATCTTTGTAAAGTAATACCGGTAAGTCCACCACCTAAAATACCAATCTTCACAATAATCGCCTCACTTAAAAATATTGGACAGTCAAATTTGCTATAGAAAAGATTATATCAATGATAAGACCAAAATAATATATTTATTTTACAACTTTTCCTACCGTTTCGTTTATATAAAATATCATTTTTAACTGTCTGAATTTATGGGTTCATTATAAAAACGGTACAATAATCTTTTCTGATAAGGAAATATTTGCAGTCTGGGTTTAGGAACATCAGGAACATCACAAAAATCAAATTGACAGTTTAGCCTTTTTATGTTAATCTTAAAAATGTAATTAATTGCATACGACAGTTTAAACTGAAATACTTAAGTAAACGTAAATATTCTTATAACAAAAGTTTTATAATAAGCGAGGTCACTAATTTTACTTCATTTTTTTAATAATCTTTGTTATATTTTCCAAAACTGTAACTAATTTTTAAAAGTTAGTTTGCTAAATCATTATTGTGCACGATTCAGTTGTGCGATGTATTAATAATAATTATATTGAAAGGAGAAAATCAATGAAACTAAAAAAACAATTTAAAAATTTAATTGCATTATTTTTAATTATGATTACATTTATAGTGTCTACTCAATTTATCAAAGGAGGAATTTCCTTTGCTGTAGATACTCCATCAAATTTAGATTTAAAAATAGAATCAACAAATATTACTGTTACATGGAGCAATATAAGTGCGGCATATGAATACGATATAGAAATTGATGGTGTAGTTTATTCTTTAAATGCTCAACATTACACAACAGAATCTTATGTTCATTCAGGGCTAAATCCATGTTCAACACATACATATAGCGTTAGAGCAGTAGATATAAATGGTTATTGCAGTTATTGGAGTAATACAGTAGTTGGAATAACTTGCCCAATGAATCCCTCATATTTAGATACTACTGCATATTTGAATTCTATCGATTTGTTTTGGGACTATGCACCTGGTGCAGAATCTTATCAAATCGAAGCTGATGGATGGTATTACTATTCTGTTTCAGCTTTAAGTTTTAAATATGGACATCTTAATCCAAATACAGGGCACTACTTTAGAATCAGATCCTATAGCTCAATTGGAGGATATAGCGATTGGAGTAAATACGTTTATGCAAATACGTTAATCATGTCAGAAAAAGAAATTCAAACTTATATAGAAACCAGAAAAATTGTTTTAAGTTGGAATAATATATCCGGAGTTAGCAGTTATGATGTAGTAGATGAAAATGGTACACTTATAGGAACAACCTCAACAAGCTACTTTGAACATGTAGGCTTAAACCCAAAACAAATTTACAAATATAGGATTGGGATTACAGGAAAACCAGCTTACGTAAGTGAGCTAGTAACCGTTATTACCGCTGAAGAAATTTATTCAGCTCAACTAAACGTTCCTTATATTAATGCATATTATAATAGCATAAATGAAGTTGAACTTACTTGGACAAGTGATATATCCGCAACTAAATATGAAATCGAAAGAAATGGTACAATAATAGGAAATGTAACAAATATACTTCAAAACACGATACTTAGTTATTTAAATAAATTTGATACATCAATAACAAATACATATAGAGTTCGTACTACACAGGGCAATTTTGTTGGAGCATGGAGTGAACCTATCGTGGTTCTTGGAATCCCTAATTTAAATATTATTTCTACATCTGCTACATCTTCAAAACTTAGCTGGAAATCAATATATGGAATAACAAGTTATGATATAAATATTGACGGAACTGTAGTAAATACAACAGCTACAAGTTTAGAAGATGTTGTGATTTCAACCAGATTACAATAGCTCTTACAGAATAAGAGCTATTAGTAATAATCTTGTAGGTTCTTGGAGTGATGAGATTAAAATGTTCTCAGCTCCTCAGAATTTAAAAGGATATAGAAATTTTTGGACATGTGATGTTTTAAGTTGGAATTCCGTTTCAGGAGCAAATAAATATGAAATTTGGTGTGATGGAAAATATCTGGATATATCAAACACTAATTCATATACAACAAGTATGTGTTTACCATTTTCAACTCATACATATGAAGTTAAGGCAATAAATAACAATGTAAAAGGAAAGATCAGTAACAAGATAACAACAAAATATTTTTAGTTAATAAAATAGGAGGATAAAATTTCATGGAAACAATATTACTTATATTAGGAATAATAACTGTTAGTTACGCTATAGGATATGGAATAAGCTGTTTGGCAGATGCTTGTATTAATAGAAGGAACAACTCGGGTAGTTGGTTTAGTGGTTGGTCTTTTAGACCTCTTGTTGCACCTAGGTATGCACCTTTTGTAGTTAGGAGGTCGTCTACTCCACCTCCACCTTGTGTAATTATAAATGAACCAGGGGCGTCTGCTCCACCTCTTATATTTGTAGATAGACCAAGGCCTTCTGCTCCATCTATAGTAATTGAACATGCACCAGTATTTGCAGCCCCAGGAAGTATGTATCATGGAGCTATTGCAAATGTTGTAGAACAACAAGCTATACCAAGAAGAATCGAACCTTCTGAAACTAATGCTTCAACATTTGTTGTTAGATCTGCAGATAGACCTATGCATAGATCAGTTGATAGTAGATCTGGTTTCCCAATCCCAAATGCATCAATTTTTAGAGGATCAAGTCAAGTAACTTCTGGTAGTGGCATGAGACTTCAAGGAGGAGAATCAGGCGTACATACACGTCATCGTCTATAACAGTTTCTGGTATGCTATAAACGACGTATCCTTACCTTCAATAACTACGTCCTCAACTTCACTTTGCCAAAACGGCAATTTCAGAGGAGACGCGTCTTAACTATTGATAAACTTTATTATGCTTATCAATAGTTAAGACGCGTCTCCTTCTGTATTCCCCCATAAAATATTACTCATTGTCGATGCTTTGATTTATTAAATCAGTATCAGTGGATAGATTTATTTGATATTGATTGTAAGCATTTTGTATTGTGTGGAGGATATTTATACCTTTACTTTTGATATTTCCAGTGACAAATATAACTGTAAATATCAAAATAAAACCTAATATAAATGTGTATATGATTCTATTATTTACTGATTCTAGAAAATATAGTTTAATTGTTTGATCCGTTGCTACATACCTTGATTTTTGAAAATAGTACTTAACAAAAAACATAAGGAAAAATAAGACAAAAAATGTAGTAAACAAAAACACCATCATATTATCACCCCTTTCAATAAACAAATACGCCAATTGTTATTGTGTTATAGATAATACAATTCTTAATTCTTTACTTAACCATTTTTCAAAAAAATTTAGATATTATATCAAAATCAATTCTTATTTTAGCTTATTTTATTTTAAAAATCAATTCTTATTTTAATATATTTTTCTGAATATAAATGTGTAATATTTTGCGAATACTTACTTGACTAAGCTTTTCTTCTCCAATACCATCCTGGAAACCAGAAAGAAAACAATAATAATAACGGAGATGAGATACTGCCATATGCAGTACTAACAGCATAATAAATCTCTTTTGATACAGAGTATAATAATATAATTCTTAAAAGTGCTTGAGTAATGTTCAGAATTCCCCATAAAGTGGTTACAATAATCCATGCAGATTTATATTCGGGTTTTTTGCGTAATTCTTCCGAAAACCCACCTTTTACAGTATATTCAGCTAATACCTGAATTATTGGTCTTCCAATTGTCACAGACCCAAGGAATACAACAGCAAGAAGCAAATCTATAACAATTGGTGATGCTAGATAATAAACAGGATCCTTGGATATAATTGTACCAATTAATCCAATAACCGAAAAACCTGTACCACTAGCAGCAAATATATTAATTTTTCTATTTTTAATAAACAGAATCAACATTACTAAAATTGACCAAGAACCTGAAATTATTGTTGCTTCTAATGTCATTCTATAATGATCAAATGCAGAAAACAGTATAATAGGAATAATTACACTTACAACAAATTCTAAGTTTAAAATATTTTCAAAAATTAGTTTTCTGGTGACGGATTTCGAAGTATTTATCTTTTCATCATTATTTGTTCCCATTTTTATCTTTCCTTTCATTGATAAATTAATAATATTCCTTTTTCTCTGATTCATTATTTTATCCTTTAATCACTTTATATTCCTCTGTAACTGCCAAAATAATTATTATTTTATCCGACTATAAACATAATCGTTAGTGCTAATAAGTTGGGTTTGTAAGGCTATTGTTTGGTCAGTATTTTGTTTGACATTTTCTTTTACTTCTTTTAATTCGCCTTTTACTTCATCATTCAACCTTTTAAATCTGTCAATTGATTTTTTAGCTCTGCAATTTGTTCGGTATTATTAACAATTTGTAAAGTATTTTGTTGAACATGAATTCGTAATTCTGTAATTTGCTCAGTATTTTTCACAATTTGTTCTGTAGTTTGTTTTTGCCCATCAAACAAAGCTTGAAATTTATTTTAATTATCGAATTCTATTTTTGTCATTTGATTTTCAACTTTTTGTAATCTTACATTCATTTCTTTTACTTCTATAAATGTTTTTTCCATTAACTCAAGCATTTTCTTATCCATATTCTTTCCACCCCCTCCGCAAATATTATATAGCGAATATTATATTAACATATTATGGCTAAAAGCTAAAGCAAATATAAATTAGCAATTTGCGATGTTAACTTTTTTTACTGGTCCAGGCATGATAAAACATCATTGAATGTCATCCTGAGCCGACTTTGCGAAG
>CAVYEU010000107.1:0-6523 GCA_963767415.1 uncultured Eubacteriales bacterium | reverse complement strand
CCTATAAAGAATAAAGATAAATTTACTGTAAGTGATGTCTTAGTTGTAGTTAAAAACTATCTTAGTGATACCATGTTTAATAATATTCCATTTAACAGAGATATTTTAGCTGACACTGATATAAAAATGGCGGGGATTGACCTGAATCTGTCCCAAGTAATAATTGCTTTGATAAATAGAGGAATAAAGTCATACTACCATAGAGAGTATATGCAAGAAAGGAATTATAAAGATTATCAACGTATAGACTTAAAAGTAGAGGAAATTGATAAAAACATTTTATTTACTATCAGAGACTATGGCGTTCCTTTAAGTGATGAAGAAAAAAATGATCCAAGTAAACAGATGATTAATGGGAACAGTTTATATATTTCTGAGATAGGAATGGGGATGTACACTGCATATTCAGTAATTACCGAACAATTTAAAGGAAGAATATGGGGAGAAGGGCATAAAGAGGGTGGAACATCTTATTATGTATCAATTCCTGTTCTATTTGAATAAATTAGATTTTTATAATAATCAAGAACATTAAAGGCATTTACAGATGGGAGTTGATAACTTTGAGTAATCCTATTGGCAAGCTTTTTAGAAAGACAGATAATCCTGAAGATTTTGAAATTATTAAGCAAAGCAGAAACGCAAATATAGAGAGATATAGACTACAAACACTTGTTAAAGTTGGTGGAAACCAGGCTCATGATGCCAATTCGCCTCTTTTTAGTACTTAATACAGCTGCGAAAAGAATTATTGAAGATATTCAGGATACGAAAAAAATAAACAAAATATGTCAAAAGAAGAACTTATAAAGCTAATCGATCAATTAAAATTCCAGACTAAATTAGTTGATTCAAGTAGTAAAAAGATTACCATTATAGCAAACTTTTTAAGAGAACAAACTGCTAATTTACTTAAAGAAACACCAAAGGAATTTGAGATTAAAAGTTTGATTGAGAGAGTGATTGATAAACCAAGATGTAGAAATGCATTACATGATCATGCTTCAAAATGTAATGTAACTGTTAATGGAGAAATCATCATTACAGGATATATTAATAGTGTGGAATTAGTTTTGGGAAATTTGATTCAAAATGCAGCAGAAGCTTATCCTGAAGTAGAAAGAAAAGAAGGAATTCCAACAGAAAATGTCAAACCTAAATATACAATTGAAGTATCAGCAAAACAAGTAGATAATTGGGTTTTATTTGCTGTAAAAGATTATGGATGCGGAATTAATAAGGAAGTACAAAAAGATATATTCTATGAAACAATGAAAAACAAAACTTTTAAAAAAGGTGCAGGAGGATTAAGCTTATTTATAGCCCCTGCTATTGTTATAGGTATACTTGGTGGCGAGATATGGTTTAGCTCTGAAGATCAAGCAGGAAGTACTTTCTATCTTTTGATTCCTAAATCTTGCAGTGAAAAGGATGAAGATGACTATAGAAGGATACTTGGTGTAGGTGACTTTGCAACACATAAGAATTTAGTTTAATTATAAATATTTATTAAAGAGGGCGATATCTATGAGTATAGAAAATAGCAAAATCAGACCTTACAATTTTAATGTTTTGTTAGTTGATGATGATGAAGAACTTGTTTTAGTGAATGAAGATGTTTTGAAGCAAAAAGATTATAATATTTTTAAGGCATTTAGTGGTTTAGAAGCTATTGAAACGGTAAAAAATGAAAGTATTGATATATTAATTATTGATCACTATATGAAAGGCATGAATGGAGAAGAAGCAATAAAAAAGATTAGAGAATTCAATTCGGAAATCGTCATTATTCTTCAAACAGGCTTTGCAGGAGATATTTCCGCTCTTAATATGCTTGAAAACCTTAATATACAAGGCTATCATGATAAAGCCGAAGGGATAGATAAACTGCTGGTATGGGTTATGTCTGCTGCAAGAATGTGTGCTCAGATAAAAGAAACTACAAAAATGGTTAAAGAAGTAAATATAGCACAGGAAACATTAAAATCAATGAGAGAGAATCAAGCATGGCTGATCGAACAGGCAAGACTTTCAAGTCTTGGTCAAAAAATGGGAAGTGTCTTCCACGACATGATAAATCCACTTATTAGTATAGAGGACTCTGTCAAAATAATAGAACATGAAATAAAACAAGTTGACGATAGTAATATTACAAAGGATCAGCTTTCAGAAATAAAAAAGAAGATTATGGAAAGATGTAATTCTGCCGATAAAAGAATAAGGTTTATAAAAGATATGAGGAATGCTGTTGTAGCACAAAGCAGACAAGAAAAAGTTAATAAATGGGAATATTTTTCCGTTAAAAGCCTTATGGAAAGAGTTAGAATCTGTGTTCAGTATCGTTTAAGCAACGAATGCAAATGTGAAATCATAAATGTGTTTTCTTCATAAATAGCCTTTATTTCATAATCTTTAGAGAGAATTCGAGACCAATTAGCCCAAGCGAAAGTTCTCTCAACACGCCATCTCTTAGGTAAGATTTGCCATTCCTTTGGTTTTATTCTTTCCGAGACATCTACAACTTCTCCATATTTTACCTTTACAAACTCAACAAAGGTACCACGATAACCTGCATCTGCACAACATCCTACCACAGATGGATATTTTATTTTTGCAACTTGATAGACATGGCAACCGCTCATCGTGTCGTGAATATTAGCAGCATGAACCTTTATAACAAGCAGGTTCCCCATAATATCTGTCGCTATATGCCTTTTACGACCTTTTATTTTTTTTCCCTCCATCAATTCCGCGATTTTCGTTTTTGTTGGTTGTTTTGGAGCTTTGAGAATCTATCAAGCAATAACTCGGTTCTTCATTTCTACCTGCGTCAACACGCACTTTTGCTACTATTTTATCCATTGCTTTCTCCCAAATACCCTTTTGAACAGCACGCCTGTAAAACGACCAAACCGTATCGTGAGGCGGGAAATCGTGCGGAAGTAGCCTCCATTGGCACCCTGTTTTTGTTCGATAGAGAACGGCGTTCACAAGTTCTCTTTTGTCGTGCTGTTGCAAGTTTTTGCCTCTATTAACAATAAAGAATTCCTTGATTAATAACCATTGGCTGTCTGTTAAATCACTTGAATACCTCATAACTCCCTCCGATATACTATTTACACAATACATCGGAAAATTTTAAGAAAACTTTACAACTGAACACAGATTCTTATAATTGCCAACTTATAATTGATAATCGTGTAAGTGATGATGTAAAAATTTATGGCAAAGAGGTAAACTTAGTACAGGTTTTAAATAACCTAATTTCAAATAGTGCTCAAGCTTATGGTTCACAGGGAGAAATAAGAATTAAAATACAACAAAACAAAAATGATATAGATTTTACTGTAGAAGATAATGCTTGTGGAATGTCAAAAGAAGTGCAAGAAAAGTTATTTAATGAGATGGTTACAACTAAAGGTCAAAAAGGTAATGGAATAGGTGTTTATTCATCTTACTTAGTGATAAAAGATTATTTTAATGGCAGTATGTGGTTTAAATCTGAAGAAGGTGTAGGAAGTACTTTTTTTATTAAAGTACCACTTGCTAAATAAAGATTAGATTTCCTTATTTTAAGAAGGAAGGATATAATGCATTTGCATTATACAAAGGTAATTTTAATGGACAGATTTGAAATTATATACCCATATGATTTTACAGTACTAATAGTTGATGATGACATTGAAATTCTGGAACAATATAAACACATATTAAAAGAAAACCATTATGGAGAGGTATTAACAGCAACCAGCGGTGAAGAGGCGATTGAAATTGTAAAAAAACAGTCGATCGATATCTTGCTGATTGACTATTTCATGCCTAATATGAATGGCGAAGAGACAATAGATAAAATTCGAGAATTCAACTCTGAGATAGTAATCATAGTACAAACTGGCTTTGCTGGGGATAAATCTGCAAAGGAGCTTCTACAGTTTACAAAGATTCAAGGTTATTACGATAAATCTGAAGATATTAGCAAATTACTTTTATGTTTAGCAGTTGGAATGCGAGTTTCTGCACAAGTGAAACAGATTAAAGAGATGGTTGAAGAATTGAATACTGCAAATAATAGTTTAAACTCTATGATGCAAAATCAAGAGTGGATGATAGAGCGAATAAGATTAGCAAGTTTAGGTCAAAGAATGGGAAGTATATTTCATGATTTAGCTACTCCGAAATTTTGTATGAGTAGTATAAATTGTTTTATTTTAGATATGATAAATGAGCTAGAAGAAAAAATAAATCAGGATAATCTTCCAAAAGATGAAATTATAAAAATTATCGAAGAAATAAGAGATCACTGTAATGATGCTTCAAAACATTTGCAATTTATTAGTGATGTTATGGAAACAGTTAAAGAACAAAGCCGACAAGAAAAAGTTGCCAGATGGCAAAAGTTTACACTTGATAAAGTCATCGAAAAAATAGAGTTTTTTGTAAAAGCAGATACCAGAAAAAATTGCTGCTGTTTTAAAACTGATAATAAAGTTACATCAGAAGTTTATTTCTACGGTTCAGAAATAAACCTGATTCAGGTAATACTTAATTTGGTTGGCAACAGTGCCCAGGCATATAGTGTTGAGGGAGGTAAGATTGACTTTGTAATATCTCAAAATGAAGATAATATTATTTTTTCTGTAGTAGATTATGCGGGGGGTATACAAAAAGAAATCCAAGACAAGATTTTAAAAGAAATGGTGTCTACAAAAGGCGATCATGGCAATGGGATTGGCTTATATTCATCTAACCTAATAATTAAGGATTATTATAAAGGCAATATGTGGTTTGAGTGTGAAGATGGAATAGGCACAAAGTTTTTTGTTTCTATTCCATATAAAGCAAAGCAAGTTTAATTCAAATGGGGGTGTTTATATGAGTGAAAATGATGCTATCAATTATAAGGATTTTACTATTTTGCTTGTGGATGATGATACCGATCTACTCGACTCGAATTCATCAGAATTGAAAAATATTGGATTTAACGTAATATGTGCTGATAATGGCAAGGCAGCAGTGGAAATTTTAAAAAAGAATAATGAAGTTCATATTATGATAATCGACTTTTTTATGCCTGGAT
The DNA here is from genome assembly GCA_963767415.1 of uncultured Eubacteriales bacterium. Classification (GTDB taxonomy): domain Bacteria; phylum Bacillota; class Clostridia; order Acetivibrionales; family CAVYEU01; genus CAVYEU01. Next base: position 1,446 of record CAVYEU010000107.1, on the reverse strand, counting down.
TTACAGGTGAAGACACAGTAAAAGAAATTAGAGAGTTTAATCCCAGGCTTATTATTCTATTACAAACGGGTTATGCTGGTGATAGACCTGCCATTGAAACGCTTGAAAGGCTTGAGATACAAGGCTATCACGACAAAACAAAAGGTTTTGATGAACTATTAGTTTGGGTAATTTCTTGTGTACGCTCTTATCAACAACAAGTAGAAATGGAAAGCTTATGTAATCAAGTAGCTTTGGCTAACAATACTATTGAACAGCTAAAAAGAGATCAGCTTCTTCTTATTGAGGAAACAAGACTGTCGACTTTAGGACAACTTACTCAAGGAATTCCAGAAGTATTTAATTTTTATTCAAAACAAGCAGAAACAGAAGTATATAATTTAGAAAATTATCTTTCAGCTTTTCTGGGTGATGAAGCTGAATCAAATAGTTTATCAGACATAATGCATGAAAGGTTAGAAAAAGCAGGACTGGCCTCAATTGCAAATATAAAAAAATATATACAAAACATTGAAAAAACAATTGAGTTTATACAGGAAAAAGAACCTGATTATAAAGATTCACAGAAATATTTGGATACAATGACTTATGATGATTTATTAATAAAATTTATTAACCCTATAAAAGCAGAGTTACAAAAAGGTTATAATTGCTAATTCAGAATTAAAGAGAAAGGGCTTAGTTCTCTTGGTAAATATAAATTTAAAAATAACCCATCTTTAATTCTTCAAGTAATGCAAAATATAGTAATTAATTGTGCTAAACTCATTAATAAGCATAGTAAAAAAAATAATGACTCCGATGGATACGCTAAAAAGCTTAATTTAAACCTTCCAATAATAAGTTTTGAAGCAGATACATTTGCTTATAGTAATATAGATTTTTTTATTGTTGTACCTTTTAGTAGTATTCCACCAACTACCAGACAAGCTTTAATTGATGATTGTAAAGAGGGCGGACTTAGTATAGGGCTTTTTACTGCCGAACTTATACTAAAAGAAAATTTTAATGGTAAAGTTTCGTTTAAAGAATTTGATGAAAGTAAGTCTGGTGGAGGAATAATATTCGGAATATCAGTACCTACCGAAGGATATAAGATTAGTGTGCGGGAGGTGTGGTATGAAGAATAACATAAGTAAAATAAATTATAGTGATTTTAATTTACTTATTGTTGATGATGATGAAGACATCTTAATTTCATATACCCAAAACTTAACAAATTTGGGCTATAAAGTTGTTTGTGCTAAAAATGCTAAAGAAGCGGTGAGGGTTGTCAGAGAAAGCAAAGAAAAAGAAACTGAAATCCACGTCATGGTAATTGATTTTTATATGCCAGAATATTCAGGTGGCGATGCAGTAAAGGAAATAAGAGAATTTAATAAAGAAATAGTAATATTGCTGCAAACAGGCTTTGCTGGGGATAAGCCAGCAATCGAGACAGCGATG
>CAVYEU010000106.1:0-8051 GCA_963767415.1 uncultured Eubacteriales bacterium | reverse complement strand
TTATGTACACGCTTCCGTTTTAACATCATATTGCTGGACCGCCTAAAATCCAAAATAGTATATTTAAGAGTAAATTTTCCTCCTTAGCAGACTGGGCAGAAAAAACAACTTCTTTATTAAATGATAACTTTTTTAATGGTATTGGATGCTGGTCAGATGTAATAACACCAAGAAATGTAACAAATCCTCAAAATTATACTCCGTATCTACGATTTTTGGCAGCATTTACAGATAGTAAGAAACTTAATAAATACAATGTTTTGTGGATTTTTCACCCTGATTTTGAAAGTTTCTGTGACAAAGAAGCAAACTATATGGAACAATTTAAAGATGATCCATATGTTTTAGGTTATTTTTCTGAAAATGAATTGCCTTGTCCTCCGAATACTCTTGATACATATTTAAGGCTTGATCCCAATGATAAAAACTTAAAATATATTTATGATGCCACATGGGCATGGTTTAAAGAAACAAAAGGATCAAATGCATCACTATCAAGCGTAAATGACAGCGACAGAGATGCTTTTAGAGGATATTTGTTCGAATGCTATTATAGGATAGTTTCAACTGCAATAAAAAAGCATGATCCAAATCATATGTATCTTGGTTCAAGGAATAACACAGATCTACTAACCAGTCCTGCTATTTTTGCTGCAGCTGGAAAGTATTGTGACATAATTTCGGTTAATTTTTACAACTATATTTGTCCGTCTCAAAGCCGACTTACAACTTGGTATAATTGGTCGCAACAAAAGCCTATATTAATTACAGAGTTTTATGTTAAAGGTGAAGACACTTGTTTACAAAATCAAGCAGGAGCTGGCTGGATCGTAGAAACTCAGGATGATAGAGGAATTTGGTACCAAAACTTTACATTAAATTTATTAGAATACGGTACCTGTGTAGGATGGCACTGGTTTAGATATATCGATAACAATAATTCAAATCAAGGTATTGTTAATTGTAATTATGAAGGATATACTCCTCTTCTTAATAGGATGGAACAACTAAATAATGAAGTATATCAATTAACAGAATATTTTGATTTAAAGAATCAACCAACACCAACACCAACACCTAAACCAACAGCTACTCCAACACCTAAACCAACAGCTACTCCCAAACCAACACCGACGCCTAAACCAACAGCTACTCCAACACCAACACCTAAACCAACAGCTACTCCTAAAACCAACAGCTACTCCTAAACCAACAGCTACTCCAACACCAACACCTAAACCAACAACTACTCCTAAACCAACAGCTACTCCGACAGCAACACCTAGACTTACACTTACAGCTTATCCATTAGAAATATTAGCTCAAAATGTATTATATATATCGAATTAAAGAAATAACTGTAGGAAATCTTACAGATTAAATAATTTCTTCGAAAACGATAATATGTAAATAAAAATCAGAAGCCACATAAAGGATTATTTACCAGAGATTTCTACGTCACTTAATGTTGCAATTTATAATTAAAATTAAATAATTAAATAATAGTGGTTTACTTTACAGTTTTCTGTTATAATGTTGGTTATAAAGGAGTGATTTCTTTGGTTAATTTTTGTACATGTGGTTCTCTAATTATTGAAGGACATTGTAGTAATAAAAATTGTTCATTTAAAACAAGTGGCAAAAGTACTTCAACTAATACCAGATCTACTGGTAAGACTCGGACAAGCAGTAAGAAAAAAGCAGTAGTTAAAAATCTTGAAGAAAATGAAAGTGACATTGCTAAATCAGAGAAGAAAGAAGTAACAAAAAATATTAAGACAAAAAGAGCCTCAAAATGTATTACCTATAATATAAATGAATTAAACAAAAAAAGTGAGAGCGAATAAGATTCTCACTTTTTTTTGTTATTATTCTTCTACTTAATCGAGTATCCACCTCTTATTAATACCAAAGCCTTTTTACTTATAATCATTATCCCTCTTCCATCACTTTTTGATGACAGGAATAAATGATTTCTTTGAACAATATGATCGTTTATCAAATCTTCTTGGGAACCCATAGTCATATCCGTCAAGCCACCTGATTGACCATAAATACCCTTTGCTTCACCGCTTCTTAGAATTATTTCACTGCTTCCTTCGCAAAGTAGTACTTGATTTACTGCTAATTCAAGAATTCTGTACTTACCAGTATTATCAATAACAGCTACTTTATTCTCTAAATCAGTAACCTTGTTTTTTAAATTATCTATATTTATTCCCCCAGTACCTGAGGTAGCAGTATATTGATTATTGGTCATATCTTCAAGTTGCTTTTTTATTACAGTTATGTCGTTTGAAATCTGGTTTAGACTTAAATCTATCTTGTTTTTTTCTTGATCTACATAACTTTTTGATACTATTGGATCCGCATCACTTCCAGGCTCTATATTTTCAGCTTTTACGTTATTAATTATATAAAATGTGACAACTATTACTGTGACATAAATAAAGATGAGAACATTCTCTTTTTTAAAAGCAGTTAATGCCAATAGTATCAACTCCTCTTTTAAATTTCGATCAAACCAAAGCTAATTAATAAAGCTTCGTTTACCTTTTCCATCAGCTCTTCATCTAAATGACTAATCTTTTCTCTAATTCGTTTTCTGTCAATTGTTCTTATCTGTTCAAGCAAAATAACCGAATCTTTTGGTAATCTATATACTTTTCCATCTAATTCAATGTGAGTAGGCAATTTGGCTTTGTTGATCTGTGATGTTATAGCTGCTGCAATAACTGTTGGACTATATTTGTTTCCAATATCATTTTGAACAATAAGTATCGGTCTTACGCCTCCTTGCTCGCTACCTATAACCGGACTTAAGTCTGCATAAAGTATATCTCCTCGTTTTATTTGCACCTTGGTTCTAGCTCCTTAAGTTTATCCTCATATTTTTGTTGTTCTTCACAATCTGCTAAAAAATACTTATTAGCTATAAGCAGATTTACCTTGTCCATCTCTTGATAGCCTTTTATTAATTTCTCACGCAGTCCTACCCTTTTTTTCTCACGAATATAAAGCTTCATCGCATTTCGTACAAATTCGCTTCTATTAATCTTTTCTAATGTAATAATAGAATCAATTTCCTCAAGCATCTTATCTGGCAAGCTAATTAATATTTTTTTTAATTGAGCCAAGATAATCCCCCCTCCTACATTCAAATTCGGGTTATAAATCTACAACATAACCAAAACTCTCTGCTTCAATTATATTGTCTATTAATTATATCGGTCAAATTAAAAATTAATTACAGTATATATATCTGGGGGTGGTAAAATTAGGTAATTAGATCAAATAGTTTAATACATTGCTAACTTTTCCCTCATTTATATAAAATCTTGGTATTCGCTTTCCAATTATACAGACTAATTCATAATTAATCATACCTACGCTTCCCGCCACCTCTTCAATTGTTATAACAGAATCATCTTGCTTCCCAAATAATACCACCTCATCACCAACATTAACTTCTTTATTTAAGTCACTAATATCTGCCATACATTGATCCATACATATTTTACCTACAATTGGCGCCTTTTCTCCATTGATCAAAACTTTTCCCTTGCCAGTTAGCAATCTTGTATATCCATCAGCATAACCAATTGGGATTGTTGCTAGCTTTGCTTTTGAGTGTGTCTTGTAAACTCTACCGTAGCTTACAAATGTATCTTTTTCAACTTCTTTTACAAAAATTACGTTTGCCTTAAGTTCCATGGCTTGTTTCAAGTCTAGCTTGGTCTTATCAACTTCATTTGAAGGGTATAACCCATACAATACAATTCCAGGTCTAACCATATTTAGGTGCATCTCTGGAAACTGGATAATTCCTGCACTATTTGCTACATGCTTTATTGGTATATATATGCCAATCCTGTTTAATTCGGTACAAATACTCATAAATTTTTCAAACTGCATCAATGTATAACTTTTATCAGTCTCATCTGCTGCTGCAAAATGAGTAAACATTCCCTCGATAACGATCTTTTGTAACTTTGCAATCTTCATAACATCTTTTACTGCTGAATATCCTGGCAAAAACCCGATTCTTGCCATTCCTGTATCAATTTTAATATGTATTTTTATATCTTTGCCCATTTTAATAGCTGCATCTGATAAAGCGATTGCTAAATCATGACTAAAAACTGTTTGGGTAACTTCATGCTCAATTATCTCTTGTGCACGTTTCGGATCTGTATAACCCAGTATTAAAATTGGTACCGATATCCCATTATTTCTAAGTTGAATAGCTTCATCAAGCATAGAAACTGCTAAGCTCGATACTCCATTTCTTATCAATGTTTGTGAGACTTCAAAAACTCCATGTCCGTACGCATCTGCTTTTACAGCTCCACAAATCTCAGCTTTTTTATCTGTAATCCTTCGTATTTCTCTTACATTGTGAGCAATATTATCTAGATTAATCTCTGCCCATGCCCTATTAAATAAATAATTCATCTAGAATTCACATCCTTGATTTCTTTTATTACATATGGTAGTTCATAAATTAGGTCACTTGCAATTATGCTATTTTCACCTTTTATTTTACAAACTCTGTCTCCTGTTTCTCCATGAAGGAAAACTCCTAAGATTGCTGCACTAATCGGTTTTAATCCTTGTGCAATCAAACCTGAAATTATTCCAGTTAAAACATCACCCATTCCGCCTGAAGCCATACCAGGATTTCCGGTCGGATTTATAAATACTTCTCCGTTGGGTGCTGCAATTATTGTTCTAGCTCCTTTTAATACTGTTATTACTTTATTTTCGACTGCAAACTGTGAAGCTACCTCAATTCGATTATTCTGAATGTACTGTATGGTTTTACCAGTAAGCTTAGCCATTTCACCAGGATGAGGTGTTATTATAATTTCAGACAATCTATTATTTAAAAAACCAACATCATAAGCTAGAACATTTAAAGCATCAGCATCCAGTACAACTGGTATATTTGAATTCTGAATCAAATACTTTACAATTTTCAATATTTCTTCATAAATAGAAAGCCCTGGTCCAACAGCAACAACACTAGATTTTTTTACCTGCAGAGCTATTTTTTCAATTGCGATGTCTAAGATCTTTCCATCTGGGGTATCGGGCAATGGTATCGTAATACTTTCTGCAATTAATGACTCATATATATTTATCAAAGAGCCTGGCACTCCAAGATATACTAAACCTGATCCAACTCGTAATGCTGCACTACCTGCTAAAATACCAGATCCAGTCATCCCAGTTGAGCCTGTAATTATAAATGTCTTCCCGAAACTCCCCTTATTACTCTCGCTATGCCTCTTGGGAATAAGACCTGCTACCATATCAGAGTCTATTACAAAAGTATTTAGCTTCTCACTTTCAATTACCTTTTTTGGTATTCCAATATCTTCTATAATAAGCTCCCCAATATATTCATATCCAGGATATAGAAATTGACCAATTTTTGGCAACCCAAAAGTAACTGTTTTTGTTGCTTTTACACAGATTCCCTGGATCTTTCCTGTAGTGCAATCCAAGCCTGATGGTACGTCAACTGATATTATAGGTAAATTCGTGCTGTTTATTTTTTCTATTATTTCTTTTTGCAAGCCCGTAATTTTACTTTTTAATCCTGTTCCAAAGATTCCATCAACTATAATATCAATGTCTTTCATAGACTCCTCTAATTCTTTCAAGGATCTATGATCAATTACTTCATATACCTCTAACCCAATATTTTCTAATACAATCAAATTCGTTAATGCATCACCCTTAATTTGATTTTTCGGTGCAAGCAAAAAAACTTTCGTTTTGATACTATTATTATAAAGATGTTTTGCAACTGAAAACGCATCACCTCCATTATTCCCTTTACCAGCAAATACTCCTACGGCTTGCAACGCGGTCTTCTTTATAGTACGCATTACTTCTTGAAAAACTTTTAATGCAGCATTTTCCATAAGTACTATTCCAGGAATCATCACTTCCTCAATTGTTCTTCTATCAATTGAGCTCATTTGTTTAGATGATACAGCATTCAATTTTATCATCTCCTATATTATCTGATATTTAATGGGATAATTATTCATAAATAAATTAATTTATGGTAATAAATTTAAACTCCATCCTTGTTCATGATGCCAAGTTGTTCCTACCTCTATCTTTCTACGCTTATCCGTATCATATTTAGAAAAATATAATTTATTCGTAGCCTTGTTCAAATCCCAATAAAATACTTTTAATTTATTTGAAAAGTTATCAACCATTTCCGAGTTGCCTATCCATACATTGAATCTATATCTTTGATCCATACTACCCCAAATCTGAGCCGACAGAGTCTCTTTTTCTCCTATAAAATTATCAAAAGCATAAGTCGAAGAGGTCTTACCAACTTCAGGAGTAGTATATACAAGCTTAGCGTCATTAAATTGAATAAAATTACCAAACTTTTTTTCAATAGGAAACATACAAACATAAGATGTTCCCATAAATACGCATGCTGTGAATTTATAATCTACTGTAAGATCTATGGTAGCATGCCTTATTGTATAATTTCTAATAACATCAGCGTACGGGCTTGAAAAGTTTTCATCAGTAGTCAAAGTTGTCTTTTCTATAATTTTAATTGAAGAAAGTGTTTGTTTCTGTCCAATTTCTAGTTTCAATTCCGAATTATCATCCCCATTTATAAACTCAATATCACGCAAAATTTCTCTTCCATGATTTCCCCCTGAAAAGCACATTTCTTTATAAGCTGATTCAGAAACTTTATATACATATTCCCAATCAGTATCATCTCCAGCCAAAACATAGGGATCATTTGTTGGAATCATACCATCTTTTGCAATATACCATCCCAATATATTCCAAGTTCCCCATTGTTTCTTCGTAAATTTTGTTACAAGTATCTCTCCATTTAAAAGTAATGAATATATATCAAGTGAACTTTCATCTAGTCTATAAGCTACAAGTGTAGGATTATTTATGTCATTTTTGAAAAAAGTAGAGCTTTCTTTTGCAAGTGTATCAAATGCAGTGCTAACTGCTTTTTTAGCACCAGAAGCGGCATAGCTACTTAAAATAATTGAACCAGCAGGTCTAGTAATGATAAGAATTACAGCAAATATGATTAAACAAGCAATAGAATACCTCAGAATACTTTTCTCATTCTCATTCACTTGTGACCCTCTCCTTTAGATAATCCTAAGCATAGTATAATATAATTATACATCATTTTTTTTAGCTGTCTAGCAACAACCACAAATTTGCTTGTGGATAAGTATATTTTATATTTAGAAAAAGATTGCATAATTAAAATATTGTGATAATATTTAAGTAGGAAAATTTTATAAAGAACATCTTATTCTAAGTCTATATTATGCTCTTTATTTTGAAAGGAAGATGAAATTTGTTGGGAATAGGACAAGACATTGGTATTGATCTTGGCACAGCTAGTGTTCTAGTGTATATAAAAGGCAAAGGTATTGTATTGAGAGAACCATCAGTTGTAGCCATAGATAAAAACACAAATAAATTACTTGCTGTTGGTGAAGAAGCTCGCAAGATGCTTGGTAGGACACCAGGTAATATCGTTGCTATTAGACCTTTAAGGGAAGGTGTCATATCCGATTATGATGTAACTGAACGAATGTTAAAATATTTTATAAATAAAGTTTATGGAAATAGAGGGCTTAAGCTTTTTAAGCCACGTATTATGGTTTGTGTACCTAGTGGTGTTACAGAAGTCGAGAAGAGAGCGGTTATTGATGCTGCTATGCAAGCAGGTGCTAGAAAGACCTATTTGATTGAGGAGCCTATAGCTGCAGCAATAGGTGCAGGCATTGACATAACGAAGGCTTGTGGAAGCATGGTTGTTGACATGGGTGGGGGAACTACTGATATAGCTGTAATTTCATTAGGAGGCACAGTTGTTAGCAGTTCTATAAAAATAGCGGGAGACAAATTCGATGAAGCCATCGTAAGGTATATGAGGAAAAAGCACAATATTATGATTGGAGAACGTACTGCAGAGGAGCTTAAGATAAATGTGGGAGCAGTTTTCCCAAGAGTTCAAGAGG
>CAVYEU010000105.1:0-27845 GCA_963767415.1 uncultured Eubacteriales bacterium | reverse complement strand
CCTATTTCATCAAGTTCAATATTAGACCAACTAGTAAAATCAAATAACGGAAATATCATTCGAACGAAAACCCTTTTACATGATTTGATGAATACAATGTTTATCACAAATGTGGATAAGGAATTAAATGATCAATTTATTATGAACTTTGATGCAATAGCATGTCTTTGTAAAATATTAGATTACTTAAAACAAAATGATTTGCACCTTTCAGACATCATTGATAAGATTCCCAAATTTCATATAAATAAGAAAGAAGTTCAATGCTCTTGGGAATCTAAAGGAAAAGTAATACGACAGATATTACAAGAGGTAGAGCCACAGAATGCTGACACAAGTGAAGGAGTAAAAATTCTTCATAAAAATGGATGGGTACTAGTCCTGCCAGACTCTGAAAAACCCATATGTAATATAATTAGTGAAAGCTATTCATCTGAAATCGCAAAAGAATTGACTGATATTTATGTAAAAAAAGTAACAGATATCGTAAACGATAAAGAGATTTAGAAGTATAATGGATAATGAAAACTAGACAAAAAAAATAGGCTTATTTATGTCATAATATAGCTATGAAAAAACATTTACAGAAGAATCATAGGCGTCAACTTAAGCCAAATTATGTATTTTTCAAGGGTATTTTTTTGTTTTCAATAGCAACAGACTTTATCTTTGCCAGAATTCTCAAACCGAGTTATTAGCATGGCTATATAAAATTACCGCCCAAACTATAATTTAATCGAGGCAAATATCAGAATTTCCTAAATACTGGGTTAAGTTGACGCCTATGATTATAATATACTACACTAATGGTCATAAAATTATAATTTTATGACCATTAGTGTAGTATAAATACAAATTCTTACTTTTTGTCTCTAAATTAGTACATTCCGCCCATTCCACCCATTCCGCCTGGCATTCCACCACCTGATGGCATTGCACTTTCCTTATCTGGAATATCAACAATAACACTTTCAGTAGTTAGAACCATAGCTGCTATAGATGCAGCGTTTTGGAGCGCTGATCTTATAACTTTCGCTGGATCTACGATTCCTGCTTCTATCATGTTAACATATTTTTCTGTTAATACATCGAAACCGATGCCAGCTTCACTATTCTTTACCTTGTCAACTACAACTGATCCTTCTAATCCAGCATTAGCAACAATTTGTCTCATCGGCTCTTCTAAAGCTTTTAAGATTATTTCAACGCCAGTTTTTTCGTCTCCAGTTGTTTTATTTAGTAATTTTGAAACATGACTTATAACGTTTATGAATGCAGTTCCTCCACCAGATACTATTCCTTCTTCAACTGCAGCTTTTGTAGCAGCTAAAGCATCTTCAATTCTTAGTTTCTTTTCTTTCATTTCAGTTTCAGTCGCCGCGCCAACTTGGATAACTGCTACTCCACCTGACAATTTTGCAAGTCTTTCATTTAACTTTTCTTTGTCAAACTCAGATTCAGTTTCTTTGATCTGTGCTTTGATTGAAGATATTCTATTATCAATTTCAGATTTTGAACCATGACCATTTACGATAATTGTTTCTTCTTTTTTAATAATTATGCGTTCTGCTTTACCAAGTTGTTTTAATTCAGTTTCTTTTAGATCTAGACCAAGTTCTTCTGTTATAACCTCTCCACCAGTTAGAATAGCTATATCTTGTAACATGGCTTTTCTTCTGTCGCCAAATCCAGGAGCTTTAACAGCTACACATACAAAAGTACCTCTTAATTTGTTTACAACTAATGTAGCAAGAGCTTCACCTTCAACGTCTTCTGATATAATAACAAGCTTTTTGCCTTGTTGAACGATTTTTTCAAGAAGTGGTAATATATCTTGAATATTGTTTATCTTCTTATCTGTGACTAAAATATATGGTTCTTCTAATACTGCTTCCATTTTTTCAGTATCAGTTACCATATATGGGGATATGTAGCCCCTGTCAAATTGCATACCTTCAACTACTTCAAGGCTTGTTCCCATTGTTTTTGATTCTTCAATAGTTATTACACCATCATTAGTTACCTTTTCCATTGCATCAGCGATTAAACGACCAATTACTTCATCATTAGCAGAGATTGAAGCAACCCTTGCAATGTCTTCTTTACCTTTGATTGGTTGGCTAAGTTCTTTTATTGCTTGTACTGCTACTTCAACAGCTTTTTCTATACCTTTTTTTATTATCATTGGATTTGCACCAGCGGTAACATTTTTTATACCTTCTTTAGTTATTCCTCTAAAAAGAATAATAGATCCACTTGTTCCATCGCCAGCAACATCGTTTGTTTTCGTAGCAACTTCTTTTGCTAACTGTACACCTATATTTTCATATTTGTTTTCTAACGCGAGTTCTTTTACAATTGAAACACCATCATTAATAATTGCAGGTGGTCCGAAAGATTTTGCTATAGCTACGTTCATTCCCTTTGGACCAACTGTTTTACCTACAGTGTTTGCTGCTGTGATTATACCAGCTAGAACTAACGCTCTTGCTTCTTGACCAAATTTTATTTCTTTGCATTCTGACATAATTAAATACCTCCTTAAATTTATTATTAATTATTTATCAAATTATACTATATTCTATTATTCAACAACTGCTAGAATATCACTTTGCTTTAATATTGTATATTCTTGACCATCATACTTAACTTCAGTTCCTGCATATTTGCTAATTAAAACTCTATCTCCAACTTTTACTTCCATCTTTATTTCTTTTCCTTCAAAGAAGGTTCCTGGACCAGCTGCTACAATTATTGCTATTTGTGGTTTTTCTTTTGCACTTCCTGGTAACACTATACCACTCTTTGTTGTTTCTTCACTTTCTAGCATTTGAACTAGAACTCTCTCTCCTAAAGGTCTTATTTTTTCCATCATTGTCATATTCATTCCTCCTCTTTAATATTTTTATTAGCACTCACTCTGCACGAGTGCTAATAATTTAATTATAATATATTATACAACCTTAGTTTTTATCAAGTTTCTAATTAATTAAAATCGCTTAAAATTTAGCAAGGATATAGATTATCTCGCTGATACTATGAATTACTTATTATTTCGTGAAATTGATAATAATTTAGAGCCCAAAAATAGAAAATTTATGAATTTTTTTATTGTATAATGATCAATAATAATATAAGCTTTTAAAAAGTATGGTATAAACAAAATAATCGCATGAAAGAGGTATGGGAAAATGAACACTACAGCGAATCATGATGAAGTTTACCGTATAATTAATGCAGATTGTGCAGATCCTTTCCACGTATTAGGATTGCATAGAATTAATTGTTCTAATGGTGAAAACAGTGGTTTTAGTATTAGAGTATTTATGCCAAATGCAAGTGAAATTAATGTAATTAGTTTACCGGAGAAAAACGTTTATCAAATGACTAAGATTCATGATAGTGGTTTTTTTGAAGTTTGTTTATATGATAAGAATGATTTTTTTAAGTATCAATTAGAAATAACTGACTTTCATAGTAATTCTTTTAAAATATTTGATCCGTATACATTTCTTCCATATATTTCCGATTTTGATCTATACCTTTTTAATGAAGGTACAAATCAAAAAATTTATGAGAAGCTGGGAGCGCATGTGTGTTCTATTGATGGAATTTCTGGAACATTATTTGCTGTTTGGGCTCCATGTGCAAAAAGGGTTAGTGTGGTTGGTAGTTTTAATCAATGGGATGGAAGAAGACATCAGATGAGATCCCGTGGGTCATCTGGCGTATGGGAGCTGTTCATTCCTGACATAAATCAGGGTGAATTATATAAGTATGAGATTAAGACTCCTTATGATGAAATTTATATTAAAGCAGATCCATATGCGTTTTATGCTGAATTAAGACCTGCTACTGCTTCAATAGTATATAATATAGAAAACTATATTTGGAATGATGATGAATGGATAACCAGTAGAGATTCTAGTAACTCTTTTGGAAAGCCAGTTGCTATATATGAGGTACATCTTGGTTCATGGAAAAGGATTTCTGATGATGAAAATGGGCTTTACTCTTATAGAGAAATTGCAGATATGCTGGTTGAATATGTGAAGGATATGGGATACACACATATAGAGTTGCTTCCTGTATCAGAGCATCCATTTGATGGTTCATGGGGTTATCAAACAACAGGTTATTATGCAATAACAAGTAGATATGGTACCCCTGATGATTTTAGATATTTTATAGACAAATTTCATCAAAATGGTATTGGTGTACTGGTTGACTGGGTTCCTGCACATTTTCCAAAAGATGGTCATGGACTCGCAAGATTTGATGGAACTGCATTGTATGAACACTTTGATCAAAAGCAGGGAGAACACCTGACTGGGGAACGCATATATTTAATTATGGTAGACATGAAGTAAAAAACTTTCTTATCTCTAATGCATTGTTTCTGCTTGATAAGTATCATATAGATGGGTTGCGTGTTGATGCTGTTGCATCCATGCTGTATCTTGACTACGCGAAAAAAGGTGAAGAATGGATATCAAACCAATGGGGTGGTAAAGAAAACGTAGATGCTATTAATTTTATGCGTCAGTTAAACAGCACGATTTATAGTTATTTCCCAGGAGTTATGATGGTTACAGAAAAATCGACGTCTTGGGCATTAGTAACTAAGCCGCCATATGTTGGAGGTTTAGGGTTTGGATTTAAATGGAACATGGGATGGATGAATGATTTCCTAAGATATGTCAGTCTTGATCCAATATATCGTAAATATCATCAAAATTTATTGACCTTTTCAACTGTTTATGCATTTTCAGAGAACTTTATTATGGTGTTATCGCATGATGAGGTTGTTCACGGCAAGTGCTCTATGCTAAACAAGATGCCAGGAGACTATGCTGGAAAAGTTCGCTGGTTTACGTGTTAGCTATGGATTTATGTATGGACATCCGGGAAAGAAGCTTCTTTTTATGGGTGGTGAATTTGGACAATTCATTGAATGGAATTATAAACAAAGTCTTGATTGGAATCTGTTAGACTATGAGATGCATAAAAAGCTCCAATCATACGTAAAAGATCTAAATAAGCTTTATAGGAGTGAAAAAGCACTTTATGAGGTTGATTTTCACTATGAAGGGTTCGAATGGATAGATTCTACAGATGTAGATAATGGTATAATTTCGTTTATGCGAAAAGGAAATGACTGGCACGATTCTTTGATAGTAATATGCAATTTTACACCGAATGTATATGATAATTACCGTGTTGGTCTGCCATTTGACACACATTATGATGAAATATTAAATAGTGACGCTAAGGAATATGGTGGAAGCGGTGTAGTAAATCTAGATGGATTTACAGCAGAGAAGCATAGTTATCATAATAAACCGTATTCAGCAGAAATGAGGATTCCTCCACTTGCAGTAATGATTCTAAGACCAGAGTTATAAATAAAAAAATAAGTAATAATATAATAAGAAGATAACAATTACTATTGTTATCTTCTTATTATATTATTACTTATTTTTTTATTTTAGATAAGTAAGTCTATAAGCCGGGTTCTGTATTTGACAATCATCTATCTAGACCAAGCATCTCTGCATGGCTCAAGCCACCTACCCGGGACTAGCGGGCCGCTTCATTGTCCCTCATGCGGTGTTGCTCCAAGTGGGGTTTACATAGACCGACAAGTTGCCATGTCGCTGGTGAGCTCTTACCTCACCTTTTCACCCTTACGTCCAAAAAGACGCGGTATATTTCTGTTGCACTTTCCTTAAAGTTACCTTTACCGGGAGTTACCCGGCACCTTGCCCTATGGAGCCCGGACTTTCCTCATGTAAGACCTTTCGGTACTTTACATGCGACTGTCTGGCTTACTTACTATCTTATTCTAAAAGGTACTGACTAGCTTGTCAAGGAATTAGTATAAAGTTCTTTATAATATTAAACATTAGAACCATTAAAAATATTGAATTTATTCACTCAGATGATATATACTAAATAATAGTAGTACTTCTTAGGCATGATTATTAAAATTTATAAAAGGTGGGATGCTAATGGAAACGAATCAACAAGAAGACAAATCCCAAGATCAACAAATAACTGAATATTTTGATGAAGTAAATAAATGGATGAATTTTGGTCACGAGTATATTAGTATAATTAGTGCATTACCAGAGGATGAATTTAAATCTCTTATTCAAAATGAAGAGGAATATAAAAAAATCGTCACCGAGTTTTTCGAGACATTGGCTTATGCGGGCATCTTTATAAAAAAGATTAGAGAAAGCTATCCTTCAGATACTATACCAAGTAATGGTATCTCAAGATATATAAAAGAAAGACATAAATACCGAGAAGAAATGACTAAAATTTGTGCCTCTGCAAGAGAACTACTTGAAAAAATAAAGTCCTTTAATTCGGATATTCAATCGGATGATCCTAAAGATTGAAGAATCACCCTAAGATATAATACAGCGGATTAAAGAAGCACCCTAAAAAGGGTGCTTCTTTAATGTAACTATTCAGAGGTAGCAAATTTTTCTCAGGACCTGTTTGAAATCTTTTGTGGCATAAATGCCATATCCTGTAGGGGCAGACCTATGTGTCTGCCCTAAATTATGGATATTGAATCAATATTATTAGGCAGAAACATAGGTTTGCTCCAAGATATCCTTGTAAAATTACTATATATCAACAACCATTCTAGCCTGTCATTGCGAGCGCAGCAAAACAATCTATGATTTTTGATATTATTAAACATGTTTATTAAGCCTGAAAATTTATGGCTGTATTTTGCCTGCTAAAAATTTTATATATTGTATCAAATGTGCTCAATTTTTGTTTTTTAGCCGTTGAAATAATACTACGAATATTCGCAAAGAATTTACCTCCAGAATTACTTCGAAAACCACCAGATATTTTGGTTTTAGCTTTTATCATTCTCAAAGATTTTTCCGCTAAATTATTAGTGAATGGAACTTTAAAATCTTCAATAAACCCAGAGCTGGTAATTTTAAATAATTGTTGTATATATATTTTATCATGGATTATATATCGAATTGAAAGTAGGTAAGGGAAGAACAAGTGATAATCAAGATTGGTGGATCGAAAGATTAACACAGCAAGGTTATCTGGCATGTGTTTGCTATGGCTGCCAAGCAGCAATAAAAACAATTAAATCATATTTGAATGAGGAGACAGAGTAATGGCTTATATGGACTTAGAGAAATGGGCAGTGTGTAGGAATTGTATTGGCTGCTATCAATTAGAATATAAAAACTTTATTGGTGTTCGACAGTGTGGTTCGTTTAGACATCATGAAACAAAGGATATGCTGGCAGAATATAAACGACAAAGACAATATGAGCAACAGAAGATAAATTGGGGGAAGATATGAGGTCAAAGAATACATTTTATGAGCATGAAGATGGGTATATGGTAGGAGTAACACAACAAGGAATCGAGTTTATCTTTGACAAAGAGGACTATGGATTAGTAAGTCAATATACCTGGACTTGCAATCCAGTTAAATATAATCAATATATTTACACGGGGACTGGCAGTACACGAGATAAACATATATGTATATTATTAGCAAGATTGCTTATGCATGCGCCTGACGGATTATACGTAGATCATATAATGCATGATGATATGGATTATCGCAAATACAATCTGCGATTGTGCACCAAAAGCCAAGATCTAGGAAACCAACGGATGAGGAGTAATAACACAAGTGGATACAAAAGGGTAGGCTGGAATAAACAGGCAAGGAAATGGCGAGCACAAATCGTAATAAACTATATGTACAAAAATCTTGGCTATTATGACAATATCATTATATGATTTTTATATCATAATATACAATAAAATACAACGCATACAACAAAATTTTTTGACAACTTGACATTGAAAAAGCTGATTTTTAGCGGCTTTGCTAATAATTATTTATTTGACAACTGTCAAAAACCCGGATTAAAGAAGCACCCTAAAAAGGGTGCTTCTTTAATCCACTGTATTATTAAAAATCCATTGTTTAGGTTGCAAGTAAAAACTAAACATTATATAATAATAACGTTTTACAATGTATTTAACTTGAATAAAAACTATTGCAATACATGAGGAGGGATGTAACTAATGATAGAAATCAAAAATCTATGTAAGCGTTACGGATCGAATTGGGCAATTAAAGACTTAAATTTTAGCGTTCATAGAGGAGAAATACTTGGGTTTTTAGGTCCTAACGGTGCTGGGAAATCAACAACTATGAATGTTATAACAGGTTATATTTCATCAACCAGTGGTAGTGCTAAAATTGATGGGCATGATATAATGGATGAGCCTTTACAGGTTAAAAAGTTAATTGGCTATTTACCTGAAAACCCTCCATTATATTTAGATATGACGGTTATTGAGTACCTTGATTTTGCAAGTGACCTTAAACTAGTAAATAAGACGATTAAAAAGCAACAAATAGAAAGCGTTTTAGAACTGGTAAAAATATCTGACGTAAGAAATCGTTTAATTAATAACCTCTCAAAGGGTTATAAACAAAGAGTCGGATTAGCACAAGCATTAATTGGGAATCCTTTGGTTCTAATATTAGATGAACCAACTGCAGGTCTTGATCCAAAGCAAATTATTGAAATGAGAA
The DNA here is from genome assembly GCA_963767415.1 of uncultured Eubacteriales bacterium. Lineage (GTDB taxonomy): Bacteria > Bacillota > Clostridia > Acetivibrionales > CAVYEU01 > CAVYEU01. Next base: position 19,234 of record CAVYEU010000105.1, on the reverse strand, counting down.
ATCTAATTAAATCTTTAGGTGGAGAGCGTACTATAATCTTAAGCTCTCATATCTTGCCTGAAGTAAGCGCTATTTGTGATAGAATAGTAATAATAAACAAAGGTCAAATTGCAGCAATTGACACACCTGAGAATCTAATATCTGTATTTGAACCAGTATCGAAAGTAATGATAACAGCAAAAGGTGATGAAGAAGTAGTTATTTCAGAAATATCAAAACTTGAAGGCGTATCCAATATTAGGGTTATCAAGAAAGAAAATGATGCAGTTTTTAGCTACGAAATTGATTATGATAAAAATGTTGATATAAAAGAAAAACTTTTTTTTGCTCTTGCAAATATTGGAGTACCAATAATTGAACAAAAGACAATCAGCGCTTCGTTAGAAGATATTTTTCTGCAAATTACTACTAATGAATTTATTAGCCCCAAATTAGATCATAAAGACAATACTGAAGAATTTTTCGAAAAAGATAAACTTTCTGTATCTGATGATGAAGAACATTTGGAAGATGACAATCTTGACGTGTCTGATGATGAAGACCATTTGGAAAATGGCAATTCTTCAGTATCCGATGATGAAGATAACTTAAAAGGAGGTCTTTAAAAACGTGTTTACAATATTTAAACGTGAACTTAGATCATATTTTTTATCTCCACTTGCGTATGTCTATTTTACTGGTTTCTTTGTAATATTCGGTTTATTTTTCTATATGATAAATATAAAAGGCACTTCTTATGCTGGCATTAGCGATTTAACCTATGCCTTAAACAATATGAAATTGGTAATATTGTTTGTTCTGCCAGCACTAACCATGAAGCTAATTGCCGAAGAAAAACGATCAAAAACTGATCAATTATTGCTTACTTCTCCGATAAAGATCTCATCGATAGTTATTGGAAAATACTTAGCTGCAGTAAGTATTTATTTCTTCTCAATACTAATTTCTATTGTATATCCATTAATACTTTTTTGCTATGGAAACCCTCAGTTAGGAAAATTAATAAATTCTTATTTGGGATTTGTTCTTCTTGGCTGTTCTTTTATGGCAATTTGTATTTTCATGTCAGCATTGACAGACAATCAAGTCGTCGCATTTTTACTTGGTTTTGGTACAATTTTATCTTTATGGCTTATTGGTTACTTAAATAATAATATTCAAAATGAAATGTTAAAAAAAGTAATTGATTGGATATCAATTCTTAAAAGATATGATGACTTTGCAGATGGAATTTTAAAACCTGCACCTATTGTTTATTATTTAAGTATTATTGGATTGTTTTTATTTTTAACAGTAAGATCAGTAGAAAAAAGACGTTGGAGCGAGGGGTGATATACTAATGAGCAAAAATAATATATTTAAGAATAAGAGCTTTACCTTTAATTCCATTTCAATTTTAATGGTAGCTACTATTGTATGTATCTTAGTAATAATAAATCTATTTATATCAGGCTTAAATGTTAAATATGATTTAAACCAGGATAAAAGATTTTCGATCTCAAATGAAACTATTAATTATCTTAAGACTGTTAACAAAAGTATTAAAATAATAGTTTTTTCAAAAAGTGAAATCCCAAAAGGGTTTGATTATATTTTTCAGGAATATCAAAAAAATTGTATAAATTTAAAAATCGAACATATAGATCCTGATTTAGATCCCCAACTATCTGATAAATATAGAGGAGAAGACAATACTATTGAAAATGAGATTGTTGTTACAGGACCTAAACTATGGAAAAAATTTAGTTTTGATGAAATGATCAATCGGGATGAAACTGGATCAACAAGATGGCTTTTGGAGCAGAAAATAACAGGTGCAATATCTTTCGTTAATGAAGAAAGTGAAATGATAATATACTGTCTTAACGGTCATGGAGAAATACCAAGCAATAATATTGGCATAATAAGATCTACACTTCAAAATTCTTATTATACTGTAAAGGACTTAAACATTATATCAGAAGGTGGAGTACCTAAAGATGCATCTTTAGTTGCTATAATTGGACCACATAAGGATATCAACACTGACGAAAAAGCTAAAATAGATAAATATTTAGCATCCGGAGGGAAAGTGTTATTAGCAATTCCATCAGTAATCTCCACTCCCAATATAAATGCTATTTTGCAAAGCTATAATGTATCAGTAGATAATGATTGCGTAATAGAAGGGGATAGATCAAGAACTGCATTTGGTTATTTAGATTTTATAATTCCATTTTTGCAAGACAATGATATTACAAAAAACATTAATGCTAACAATTATCCTGTTGTCCAACCCAGAGTGAGAAGCTTAAGTATCGGTAATTCATCTAAACCAGATATAATTGTGCAGTCATTAGCTAAGACATCCAAAAGTGCTTGGGGCAAAATTGGAGCACCAACTAAAAATATTAAGAAAGATGCCAATGATTTAGTGGGACCTCTTGATGTTGCGTTAACAATAGAAAATTCAACTACCAAAGCTAGAATAGTTGTATTTGGAGACTCGGAGTTCGTATCAGATATTTGGCTAAACGAAACTGGAGCATACGGTAATATATCAATATTTATTAATTCAATTAAATGGTTAGCTGAAAGAAAAGAACCAATAAATATTAATGCAAAGCAGCTAAAGCTTGATACATTTCCTCTAACTGAAAATCAAACATATACAATATTAGGTATAATTGTACTAATTCCTATAATATCAATAGCATTTGGTATTTTCATTTGGGTACGGAGGAAAAACCTATGAAATATTACAAAAATGCACTGATATTATTAATAATATGCGTATTCTCTCTAGGTGGCTATTTAGCCTATGAGAGATATTGGAAAAAAGGAAATCCTGAAGACTCAACTAAAAGTAAGGAGAAAGTTCAGACTGAATTAATAATTGATGCACGAGTTGAAAAGATTAAAAACATTACTGTAATAAATGATGCACAAGTAAGTATTAACTTTGTCCAAAAAAGTAACAATTTAGCTTTAGAAACGCCGTTGATTAAGTATATGGACAAAGATGTAATAGATAGATTTAAAAACTCTATAACAAAGCTAGCATCTCAAAGACAAATCTCAAATGATGCTAATAACTTGGAAGCCTTTGGTCTTAATAAAGCCAGAGTATTAATAACAATAAATCTTAGCGATGGAACTTCAAAGGTATTGTTGATTGGAAATGAGACGCCTTCAAAAACTGGTTATTATGTAAAGACAAGTGATAAAGATATGATTTATTCTATTTCACAGTCTGATGCTGAAAATTTATTAATTGACAATAATAAGTTAAAGACCAAGAAGATATTCGATTTTGAAGCAAAAAATGTAAATTTAATTGATTTTAAAAACGGCAAAACAGTAGTATTCGAAACAATGATGTCAGACCCTAATAAATGGGAAATTATAAAACCCTTAAAGCAAGAAGCAGATAAAAATAAAGTAGAAACATTGATTGATAAATCACTAGGATTACAGATTAAAGAGTATGTAGACCAAAAACCAGATTCGCCAGAGTATGGCTTACAAAATCCACGGTATATTCTAGAAATTGATGCAAACCAACAGAAACATGAACTTATGGTAGGAAGGGATAAAGTAAGAAATCAAGAGGCATATGCAAAATTGGGGGACACAGATGATGTATTTATTATTGATACTCAAAGCTTTGATTTTGAAACTTTGTCTATTGATCAAGTAAGAACAGCTAAATAATAAAACCCAATAAAGAAGGAATAAAAAAAGGATACAAGATAGTAACTTTTTCTATTCCTTCTTTTGCTGTATCGCAAACATTGAGGTTGATTAGCTAAGAAAGTTAATTCAATTAATCATTTTTTTGATTCTTTTTAATATATTTATATAAATTATTTTTCTAAAGGAAAGATGTAACTTGCAAAAATCACAGATCATTGGCAATAAAAAGATATCAATAGTATTATTGTTTCTTATAATATTAATATTTACTTTTTTCATATACCTAATGCAACACAGAAATAGATTTTATTTTAGAACTATAATTGATGGTATAAATGTTTCGGGTCTTACAAAACAAGAAGCACAAATAATTTTAGAAAAATCGCACCTGCAATCAAGCCATAGAAGATATATAACATTAAACTATAAATCAAAGAAATGGGAAATATCTCTTTTAGAACTGTCATATGAAAAGCAGATAGGAGAAGCAATTAATAGTGCATATAGTATCGGTAGATCAAAACATTTCTTACATAATATATACTCTATAATTTTACAAATGTTGAATAATAAATCCATAGCTTCATCAATTGTTATAAACACTGAGAATCTAATAGATAAGTTAGAACAAATTAAAAGCCAATTCGATGTTAGAGAAGCTAATGCAAAGGTATTATTGAAATCGGGTCAGTTTATTTATCTAAAAGAACAAACAGGAAAGTACCTAAATATTGAAGAGACTGTGAGATCAATACAAGATGGTCTAAAAAGTGATCGACTTGAAAATATTGGTATTTCAGTAATAGAAAAAGAGCCAAAAATTTTGTTCAATCATATCAAAGATATAAATACTGTTCTTAGCCATTTTTCAACAAAATTTAATAAACATTTAGCTAACAGAACAAATAACATTACATTAGCTGCAGAAAGGATAAATGGAACTGTGCTACTTCCAGGAGAAATATTCTCTCTAAACCATGCTTTAGGACCTAGAACAATCAAAAATGGATATAAAGATGCTCCAACAATATACAACTATGACTTTATTAACAACCCAGGCGGAGGAGTGTGTCAAGTAGCAACGACATTATACATAGCAACGCTAAAATCAAAATTAAGAATTCTTATGAGGTGCCCTCACTCAGTACCACTTGATTATGTTGAACCAGGTTTTGACGCGACAATTGTTGAAGACTTGGTTGACTTAAAGTTCTTGAACAATCAGAAAGATTCTATTAGCTTTAATATGTTTGTACTGAATGATACCTTAAATATTAACATTCTTGGAAGCTTAAATAAACCAAAATTTACTGTAAAACTACGATCAAAAATAATAGAAGAATTCTTACCCGAGCGAGATGAAATCCTATACGATAATACCTTGCCTCTGGATCAAAAAATAATCATTCGCAAACCATCAAAAGGATTACGAGTACTTATTTTTAGAGATACTTTTAATGAAGACGGCAGCTCTTTATTAGAAACAGAACAAATAACTGATGACATATATAAACCAATCAGAGGGCAAATAAAAATCAATTCAGCATCAAACAATACTAGCAAACTCTATTAATCCAACTATAATGGATAACGAAAACTAGACAGAAAATTTTTATTTGCTTAATATCATTATTCTTAATCAGAATAATGATATACTTTATTTTTATAAAATATTTGTTTCAAAAATCTTAAGTATCATATCTAATTTCTCTTGAATAATACTACTTTGTTTCCTCATCGCATTTAAAAAATGTTCCTTAACTTCATCATAATAAGTCATCCCAGCAATTGCTTGATCGATTTCTAGCTTAATTAAAAAGAAATCGATCTGAACTTGATTTTGTAGCAATGGATAGTAGATAGGTGAAGTTGTCACTTCATCTGCTAAATTTGCAATTTTAAACACTATTGAATCAAATTTTTTCTTATCTTTTTTAGGATGGAATATATCCTTTTCAAGTAAATCAACAAGTTTAAGTTGCTTATTTGCACATTCTTGTAACCTTGTGATTTCACATTTCACAGTGTTCTCAAAATGTTCTAGCCTTATATCCGTATCATTAGCAAATTTATTATTCTCATAAATATTTTTTATTTTTTCATCAATATCCCAGTTGTATGTAAAATCATACTTTTGTAAAATATTTTCTAACGTATGATTTGGAACATTTTCGATGTTTAGCCCACCTTCAGTTGCATTTATTATTTCTACTCTATCCCCAATTTTCTCAAAATAGCTTTCAAACCAATTTTTCATAGATAGTAATGCCAGACTGGTATATACATCATTACCATAAATATCTTTTCTTAATAAGTAACCTTCATTTTCATAGTCTTTATTAGTTTTAAGAAGAGATCCCTGAGCCTCTCCAGCATATAAGCTTCCAAAGGTATATGCCAAATCTTGTCCAAGAAGAATAATAGGGTTGCATCCCATTTTTAGTAATAAATCGAAGCAAGTATTTGCAACAGATGGACCACTTAGAATGAATTCAGATTGTATCCCCATAAATCTAAAAAACTCAGCTGTATATATATCCATAGGATAGTTTATTAGAAATTTGGGTCCCTTATAGCTCGATACAACTCCAGTTGAGACTTGGTTCGTATAGACGAAGTTTATTGTCTCGTTTTTTAATCTTTCATATTTTGATGATACCTCATCATCCCCATCAATACCTACCATTATATGAGGAACAATATTATAGTTCTCAAGTACATTTGCCGCCGTACCTGCAGCCATAATAACACAGTTATCACGAATTTTATTAATTAATTGATAATTTTTAGAAAGTGATGGTCCCGCAGAAACAAGTAACGCTGGGACTCCTTTGAAATTGCCAACCAATCCTCCTGCGTGTGATACCCCACTTATTTTTTTTAAATTTAGAATACTATTTTTGATCCAAAGCTCGCCACTTGCTCTTCTCGTTGCAACATCTACGATCATGCTTTCGGATTGCTTAATGAACTTAGATCTCAATTCCTGCCAAAGCAGTGGAAACATTTCGCCATAAACCCAAAAAGGCTCACATTGCATATCCCCCTTTTTAGTATCCCAAAACAGTTCTAAAGTTCGTTCTAAGACCACATCAATATCATCGTCAACGTACAGCTCAGTGTGTTTAATGATTGACTCAAGGTTTCTAATTCTAATTATTTGATTAAATAACTCTATATTGGGTTCATACACAACAATAATCCGATTCTTAAAGCTTGTTACCAATACCTCTAGATGATACCCCAATCCCATTCCAAAAACGATATCAGCCTTGTTCGTAGGATCAATAAACTCCTTAATCCACTCATATGACTCCCTTATAGGGTTTTCATGGTTACAAAGCAAGTACTCATTTCCATTGACAACTACTAAAACGTTGAAGATCAACTCATCATCTTTTGCATGCAAAATTCTCCAAACATCGTTATTATTTGGAGTATAATTTTTATTTAGATACTTTTCAAGTTTTTTAAAAACCTTTGGCTGGTACTTTTTTAATAAATTTAAGTTTCTTTGAAATATGCTGCACATTTCATAAACCCTTTTCGTATTTGAGACGTTACTTTTTTAAAAATATACTTGCTTAAGGTAATAATTTTTTTCAAACCTAATGATACAGTATTTTAATCCTGTACGCAATTAAATGTTCTTTGCTTTCTTTTTTATTTTAGTATAATAATATTATTTATAGTCCTTGAATAGTAGCACCTTTTTCTTGAACATATCTTATAAAATCATTCGAAAAACTTGAGATATCTTCTGATGTTAGTGTTTTTTCTCTTGATCCAAGGCAGAATCTAAATGTAATACTCTTTTGAAGTGTATCGCTTTTATTATCAATATACGAAGTAATAAATTTAAAAGAAATTAAATATGGATTATTATATTTTTTAATGTCTTCAAAAAGTGTTTCAAATAATAAATCATTTTTCACCAACAAACTAAAATCCACATAAACTTCAGGATATCTAGAGGTTTCTATATATCTAATATTAATTGGTTCAATAGCATATAATGAGTTCAGATTTATTTCAGCTATAGCAACATTAGTTTTTTTATCTACCTTTAATTTCATTGCTGGATTTAGCAAAGTCAAATATCCTAGCTTATGTCCACAATATTTTATTTTTGCATTTTTTTTCTTATGACTCCACAAGATATCCTCAGAGTCTAGTTTAGAAAATTCGATTTCAATATTTTTTAAAGACAGTAACAAATAATGTACTAATCCTTTCATTCTATAAAACAAATCATTCTCTTGCATTGATTTATCCGCTATTACAACCGATAAATATTTAAACTGATCACATTTTTCCACCTCAAGTGTTTTCCTAAAAACGCTACCTATCTCAAATATTCCTATTTTTTCAAAATTTCTAACATTTTTGGCCACCAACCCAATCATTGTAGGCCCCATCCACTCTCGTAAAGTATCTGATTCTGGTGACTGAGGATTCAAAACCTTAATACAGCTATCACTACTCTTAATTCCTAATTCTTTGTTAAAATTATTATCATACCAAATATAACTTGTAGATTCGCATAAGCCAAACTTTTCTGCTAAGATTTCTTTTATTTTATTGTCTACCAAAAGTTCTTTATTAAATTTAAGTGGCTTCAAAGGTACAGTTATAAATTTAGCTTGAATATTATCATAGCCATAAATTCTTGTAATTTCTTCAATAATGTCTTCCTTTATTGATATATCTTTTGTAGCTCTAAAGCTTGGAACTTCAACACTGAAAACATTATTATCATATTCAACTCCAAATTCAAGAGACTTTAATATTTGTAATATTCTATCTACCCCAATATCAACTCCAACTATTCTATCAATAAAATCCTTTGAAATTTGCAATTCTTTTAATGGCATTTCATTAACATATTTATCAATAATGCCAGTCTTAATTACAAAATCATTCTCAATTTCTCGTAAAAGCTTAAGAAATCTTCTAATAGAAAAAAACGTATTATTAGGATCAAGTGATTTTTCAAATCTGGAACTTGCCTCAGTTCTTATTCCCAATCCAATTCCTGACCTTCTAATCACATATGGATCAAAATTTGCAGACTCTAAGATTATTGAATTTGAGTAATCAGAAACTTCTGAGTTTTCTCCTCCCATCACTCCTGCAAGTGCTATTGGTTTTTCTTGATCGCAAATCATTAAGTTATTTTCACTTAAAATTCTTTCGACCCCATCAAGTGTTTTAAAGCTTTGCCCCTTTTTGGCAAACTTAACATTTATTTCTTCGATATTTCCTCTTTCAAACGCATGCATAGGTTGACCAATTTCCAACATTACGTAATTTGTTAAATCAACCAGTAGATTTATAGGCCTCATGCCACAATAATAAAGCCTTGTCCTGATTCTTTGACTTGACATACTGCTTTTTACACCTTCAATAATTACGCAAGAATATCTTCTACATGCTTCTTTATCTGAAATTGATATTTTAATTTGGTCACTATTTTTACTAATATCAACTTCTTCAATACGTAATTTTTTTAAAGGCCTACCCAGTATTGCCGCTACTTCTCGCGCAATACCATAATGACCCCAAAGATCTGGTCTGTTCGTAATTGATTTATTATCAATTTCAATTATAACATCATCAATATCAATGATATTTTTAATATCCATTCCTAAAGAAATATTACCATCAATAATATCATCTAAAATAAACAAACCATCATGATTATCTGATATCCCTAGCTCTGCTTCTGAACAGCAAATTCCTCGGCTTTCAATTCCGGCAATTAAAGTTTCTTTAACCTCTGGAATATTTTTTATACTACCTCCAACTTTAGCAAAAGGTATCAAAGCGTCGACTTTAACATTTGACGCACCACAAAGACTTTGAACTATTTCCGCACCCAGATCAACTTTGACAATTTTCAGTTTCTTAGAATTTGGATGCTTTGATACATCTTTAATTTTCCCAACCACAACATTATTAATGTCCTTACCTAAATAGATAACATCTTCAACCTCAGCAGTAGCCAACGTAAATTTAAGCCAAAAATCTTTCACATTTATATCCTTTATATCAACAAAATCTCCCAACCAATTTTGTGAAATTCTCATATGATTTTCCCTCCACTCATGTCATCTTATTGGAAACTGTCTATAAGCTCTTAAATCTCCTGAATTAAACATTCTAATATCTTTGATACCATATTTCATCATTGCAAGCCTTGTGAGTCCAAGTCCAAAAGCAAATCCTGAATATTTGTCAGGGTCAATACCACCGTGTCTTAAAACATTAGGATGTATCATTCCACATGGAACTAACTCAACCCATCCAGAATGTTTACAAGTTGGGCACCCTTCACCTCCACAAATCATACAATTTAGATCAAGCTCAAATGCAGGTTCTACAAAAGGAAAAAAGCCAGGTCTTAAACGAATTTTGATATCTTTTTTAAAAACCTCACTTATTAACAATTTCATAATATAAATTAAATTTGCTATTGAAATATTCTCATCAATCATCATTCCTTCTAATTGAAAAAAAGTATTTTCGTGAGAAGCATCTATTCTCTCACTCCTAAAACATCTTCCAGGCGCAATAACCCTCACTGGTGCTCCAAATTCATGCATTGCTCTTATTTGGCACGGCGAAGTTTGGCTTCTTAATAGCATCCCGTTATCAAGCCAATAAGTATCTTGCGTATCTCTTGCAGGATGATTCTTAGGAACATTTAAAGCTTCAAAATTATAATATTCACTTTCTACTTCAGGACCAGATACTACTCTAAAACCCATCCCTGTAAATATTTCTTCTATCTCTCTTTGCACTATCGAAATAGGACTTAACGAGCCTTTATCAAACGAAAACCCTGGAAATGAATAATCAAAAAAATCCTTATTTTCATTAATATTTTTCTCAATTTCTATTTTCTCAATTTCCATTCTTTTATTCTCAATAATTTCAGAAATATCATTTTTTAAGTTGTTAGCAAGCAAACCGATTTCTTTTTTTTCAGCTTCATTTAGTTCTTTTAGTCCTTTTAAAATACTTGTAATTTCACCCTTTTTCCCTAATAACGAAACTCTTAATTCCTCAAGTTCTTGATTGTTTTTTATTTTATTTAATAAATCAGTTGAGCTTTTTTTTAATTGCTCAAGTTTTTCTTTCATAAGTAAGATACCTCCTTGAAAAATTTACGAATATATTCTACACATCTTTCACATCAAATGCAAGAAAACCTTTCGATGTGAAATATCAACTCTGGTTATTCTTAACAAAGCTTGACAATAGTTATAAGCATCTTTAAAATTAATATAATATTAATTTTACTTGGATTTAGGGAGGTCTTATGCTGACTCAAGCGCCAAAAGGAACAAGAGATATTTTACCTTCAGATATTTATAAGTGGCATTACCTAGAAAAAACATTTTCTAAAGTATGTGAGAATTTTGGATATAATGAAATTCGTTTCCCTGTTTTTGAACACACTGAGCTTTTTCAAAGGGGCGTAGGAGATACAACTGATATTGTTCAAAAAGAAATGTATACCTTTAATGATAAAAGTGGGAGAAGCATTTCTTTAAGACCTGAAGGAACTGCCAGTGTTGTAAGAGGCTATATTGAAAATGGTATGTCGTCTCTTTCAATGCCTGTCAAGCTATTTTATAACATTTCCGCTTATAGATATGAGAAAATGCAAAAAGGAAGATTAAGAGAGTTTCACCAGTTTGGAGTTGAGGCTTTCGGTTCAGTGGGACCATTGATAGATGTTGAGATTATCAGCATGCTAGACTGTTTCTATAAGAAGATTGGACTTTGTGATATTCAATTGAATATAAATAGTATAGGATGTCCACGCTGTAGAAAAATATATAACGAAAAATTAAAGGAATGTTTAAACCCAAATTTGGACAATCTTTGTCAAACATGTAATACTAGATACCAGAAAAATCCCCTGCGTATACTGGACTGTAAGGAAGAAAGATGTAAGGAATATACAAAAGATGCACCTTCATTGATTGAGTATTTGTGTAAGGATTGCTTAACACACTTTGAGGAACTAAAAAAGGGTTTAACTAGCCTTGGTATTGGGTATAATATTGATAAAAATATTGTTAGAGGTCTTGATTATTATACAAAAACTGTTTTTGAATTTATCTCAACTCATATTGGATCACAAGGGACTGTTTGTGGTGGAGGAAGATATGATGGCTTAGTTTTTGAGTGTGGAGGGCAAGATACTCCGGGAATCGGTTTCGCTTTAGGAGTAGAGCGAACATTGCTTGTTATGGAGGCTCAAAATATTGAAATTGCCAAGCCAGAGTCTGTTGATATATTTATTGCTACATTAGGGGATAAAGCTGTTGATTATGTACAGAAATTAGCATATAATCTTAGATTACATAACATCAGTGTTGAAGTTGACTTGATGAATAGAAGTCTAAAAGCACAAATGAAATATGCCGATAAAAAAAAGGTACATTTTTGTTTAGTAATTGGCGATGAGGAGCTAGATAAGAATAAAGGCATAATAAAGAATATGAGTTCTAGTGAACAAACTGAAGTGGAATTAAATTTTATTACTATAAAAAGTTTTCTTAGGAACAATTAAGTATACTTGCCTCAATAAAAAATTATTACCTTAAGCAAGTAAAAATATTTTGATAAATTAAGGAGATTATAATGATTAAAAATCCTGTTTTAAAAGAAGCGTTAGATTGGATACTGCATATATTAATTGCTGTAATAATTGGAGTCCTAATAGTTAATTTTATTGCACAAGTAACTATTGTTTCGGGTAGCTCTATGGAGACTACGCTTCATAATGGAGACAGGTTGATTGTTGATAAGATATCAAAAAGATTTACTGATATAATGCAGGGGGATATAGTTACGATAAATCACCCGCAAGATATACTAGGTGAACATACACCAATAATTAAGAGGGTAATTGGCGTAAAAGGTGATTTAGTCGAGATTAAAGATGGTAAAGTATTTGTAAACGGAAAGGAATACGTGCAAAACTATACATTAGGAAGTGTAACAAATGACGTTAATCCACAGTATAGTAAAATTATAGTCAAAGAAGGGTATATATATGTTTTAGGCGATAATAGAACACCATCAGGAAGCTTGGATAGCAGATCATTTGGAGAGGTTAGCCTTGATAAGATTGGTGGAAGAGCATGGATTAGAATAATACCTTTTAATAATTTTGGACGCTTGACGAAATAAAGTAGGATGTGAAAATGTTACTAATATGTTTACCATATATAATTTATGGAACAACATATTGATTCTTAATCAAGCCTTGAAGCTCTGATGTTTAAATATCAAAGGTATTGTCATTACCTTCGGCTCTATGTCATCCTTTTTGTCACTTTTAAAGTAACATCACTTGATTTAACTGTATACAATTGTTTTTCTCCTAAAAAAGAAACCAATATGCAATAATAATTGTAATTTAGTTTTGTATTGCTTATATATCCATAATATATTGCTGAAGTAGTAGTCCCATTAGCTGATGTAACTTCAACTTCTGATTTGAATTTAATGTCATTATTGTAATCTTTAGAATATACATAATTATTTAAATTCTCAATTAAATTCGAACTTTTGTTAGCTACTTTTTCAATAAAAAGTTTATCTTCTTTTTCAAATCCTAAAAGGCTATCAACTTTATTAAAATATGAGAATATAACAGCCCAATAAGTTAAGTAAATTATTGAGGTATATAATAATGTAAAACATATAATTTTTGTCAATAATCTAATAATTTTCATATATCACCTGTATATTTATTCAAAAAATTCAGTATACAAAACTTTTACTGCTTTTTCGGAATCATCTGCTTTTACACCAAACATCATACTAACCTCAGATGAACCTTGATTTATCATTTCAATGTTTATACTAGCCTTAGCTAAAGCTGTAGTAGCGCGTGAAGAAGTGCCAATCGAATGAAACATACCTTCTCCTACCAACATAATAATCGCTAGATTATAGTCAACATTAATTGTATCAACGCTTAGCAAATCTTTTATTTTTTGTATTACCTTTTTCTCCTCTGCTTTGTTGAAATCTTTTTCACGAAGTATTACAGACATATTATCAATTCCTGATGGAATATGTTCAAACGAAATATGCTCTTCTTCTAATATGCCAAGAAGCTTTCTACCAAATCCGACTTCTTTATTCATCAAGTACTTGCTTATGTTTATACAACAAAATCCTTTATCACCAGCAATCCCTGAAACAAGATTGCCAGTTAGTTCACGTTTTTTACTAATTAATGTACCAGTTGAATTCGGATTGTTTGTATTCTTTATATATACTGGAATGCCCTTCTTATAAACAGGTTCCAAGGTATCTTCATGTAAAACTGAAAAGCCAGCATATGCAAGTTCTCTCATTTCTCTATAAGTAAGTTCATGTATCGGTTTGGGATTATTGATAATATTAGGGTTTGCAGCAAAAACAGAGTCAACGTCAGTAAAGTTTTCGTATAAATCTGCATTAACGGATGCAGCCAGAATGGATCCTGTGATATCTGAGCCTCCTCGAGGAAATGTTATAACATCTCCATTTTTAGAATACCCAAAAAAGCCTGGAAAGATAATCAACTCATCTGATTTAGATAATTTTTCGAGATTCGTATAAGCTTCAGGAAGAACATGAGCATTTCCTGAATCATTACTTAATAATAGTCCTGCATCCTTAGGATCGGTGTATCTAGCGTTAATGCCAATATTTTTCAAATGCTCTGCAACAAGCTTTGCACAGTTATCTTCACCTGCTGCTTTTATAAGATCAAGAAATTTTTCTTTACTTAAGTTTGTTTCTAATCGATTTTCTAAATCAGTTTTTATTCTTGCAATAATATCTGCCGATAAGTTTAAATCGGTTGCAATACTTTTATATCTATCAATAATAGTATTAAATATATCGTTATATGGTTTATTAGACAAAAGTGAATTCGCACAATTTATTAATAAATCTGTGACTTTAATATCATCTTTAGACCGCTTTCCTGGTGCTGAAACTACAATTATTTTTCTTAGAGGATCTGAAACGATTATACTACAAACTTTTTTTATTTGATTGGCATCAGCTAAAGATGTTCCTCCAAATTTTACTACTTTCATAACAATTACCTCCTTATATACTTGCATCATTAAAAAAATTATAATCTTAAGCAAGTATAGCCTTTAAACTTCCAATATTGGTATTATACTCTTAATTTCTGATATAGTTGACAATAATTCTAAATTATTCAAACCCTTGATCAAATCTCCCTCTTTTATACTAGGAACAACAAATGATAAATAATCGCTACTTTTATTATCCGAAAGCTCAATCCATTCTACACCATCAAATGTTTTGATAATATCATTTTTTATAGCATCTAAATAATTATAACCTACTCTGACAAAAAATTTGCATTCAAATATATCAAGATCCGATATATTATCAGATTCGGATAAAATCCATTCGGTATTGAAAGGATTATCTTTGGACTTAACAATATCAATTATATCAGCAACAACAGCACTTGCTGTTGGGAACTTTCCTGCTCCCTTCCCATAAAACATAACATCACCTAATGCATCACCTGTTATTAAAATTGCATTAAACACATCGTAAACATTTGATAAGGGATTCGATTTATTAATCATCATTGGCCTAACACAAGCATAGATCTTATTTTCGATTTTTTTGCTTAGGGCTATCAATTTTATTGTAGAATTCAATTTTTGGGCGTATTGAAAGTCTAATAATGTTAGATTTCCAATACCTTTTGTCTTTATCTTTCTAAAATCAACAAACTGATCATATGCAATAGATGAAATAATCGCAAGTTTTCGTGATGAATCATGCCCTTCTATATCTGCTGTAGGATCGGCCTCAGCATAGCCATTTTCTTTAGCACTTTTTAGTGCACTTGAAAAATCAATGCCTTCTTTAAACATTTTGGTTAAGATATAATTTGTAGTTCCATTTAAGATACCTACAATTTTTGAATCCTATTTGCAGCAAGGCATTGGTGCATTGGACGAATGATTGGTATACCACCCCCTACACTAGCTTCAAACATATAAGATACACTGTATCTGGCAGCCAATTTTAAAAGCTCAGGCCCATGTAGAGAAACCAATTCTTTATTCGACGTAACAACATGTTTTCCAAGCGAAAGTGCTCTTTTTGTGAATTCATATGCTATTTTTGCCCCACCAATAGTTTCTATAATTATGCTAATGGAACTATCATTAAATATTTCATCTGGATTTTTAGTTAAAATATCCTTATATGAGCCGTTTGGAAAATCTCTGATATCTAAGATTCTCTTTACAGTAATTTGTTCATTTGCATTTTTACTAATGATTTGATTATTTTTATTTATTAACGTAAGAACTCCTGATCCAACAACACCAAAACCTAAAATTGCAACATTTACCATAATTGACGCCTCCTATATATCTTTATATGTGCGATATTATTGATTGGTATGTTTGTTTTGATCAATTATCAAAATATTTGCACCTAAGCCTGCTATTTCACTTATTATAAATGTATTTATCTGATAATATATTAACATAATATATTGTAGTAATCAAGATTTTTTAGCTCTTTGACAGGATATGTATGTGCCAACTTTTACTTGACACATACCGTGAAAATTACTAGGAGCAGAAAACCTTGCAATGTGAAATTGGAAAATGTTATAATTAAGAATATAAAGATCATTGTAATTTTTTATAATATCCATTATTTTAGATTGATATTCATGAGTAATCGTCTTGTAAAGAATTTCTTTAAGAAAGGGGAAATTTCATATGAAAGAAATAATTCAAGAAATAATTCAAGAAATAAGAAATATTAGCGTAGAAGAAACAAATGTCACAATTGATTTTTTAGTAGAATATGGAGTTTTTCAAGAAGATGCCTCTCGTGATTTTAAGAATGATATCGAAAATACAAAAAATATCATTTTGGAGGATTCAAATTCTTTGGAAAATTTAGGAGAAGGCCTAATAAATCTCTTAGCAACCAAATACTTTCAAGGAGATATAGAGCATGTTAAGAATTTTTTAAATATTGCAAAAAATGTTGATATGGAGAAAAAAGTGATATATGTTTCAAATATAGAAGATAATAATTTATTAGAGCAAGTGAAACTTAACCCTAAGTTTAAAGCCTCACAAGATAATATAGTTATAAATAATAATGTGCTTATAGATGAAATTACATTTCAAATACAAGATATTATCTCTAAAGAATTACGTCCTCTTGCTATAAGTGAAAAAGCTTCTCAAGGTATCCCAATAGTAGATTTATTAAAGAAATTAGAAAATAATCCTCACTGTGTCACGATAGAAGATACTCTAGTAAGGCTAGAAAAAAACACCGATGAAATGATAGCACTTATTGGGTCAATACTTAAAGTAGATGGAATAACTCAATTGATAGATGAAGGAAAAGTCGAAGCTATAAAAGAAATCAAGAAACCTATTGATGATGTTCTTGATGAAATCAATAAATACCAAAATGAAAGGATTGAATTTCTAAATATTAGATATAAACAATTTTTAGCAGAGCTTGAGGCACTTCCTAATAAAATTCAGCAAATAATAAAAACTCGTAGCTTAGCAAGAGATGAATACTCTGAAAAAAAACTTGCATTAGATATCAAAAGAGATGAATTAGCTATTATTGAAAGTAAGAAAATAAAAGAATCTCCAAAAGATACAGAAGAATTAATTAATGCAAAAATAATGGCTAAATCTAATAATAAAACGCCTAACAGTATGTTTACAAATATAGTTGGCATTGTTAGTAGCATATTATCAAATATAAAGGGCAATCTTGGTGATGTGTTATTAAGTATGAATAACAGTGTTGGTGATGTATTAGCAAATATAGATGGCAGTGTTAGCGACGCGTTATCAAATATAAATGACAGTGTTAGTGATGTGTTATCAAATATGTTTGATGGTTCAAAAGAGCTTCAAGAAGAAACAGAAAAATTAGAAAAAGAAGTAAAATATGCAAATGAAGATGTAGAAATATTGACTGCAAAATTAGCCAAAGCTTATGAATCAAAAAATGAGCTTCTTGAAAATATACGTGAATGTAGATTAATCATCGATAGTTCTAAAAAGATTCTTGAACGTATCGAGACTATCGAAAGTAAATATGAGTACATAACAATAGATCTATTACACCCAAATCCAGTAAGCGGAAGAAGAAGCATACAAATAATATCAATAGCTTCATTTTTACAATCAGATTCCAAAGTCATAAATCCCGTTGAACCGACTTCACCTTCAAATACCCCAGATCATGATCATATAGACAACTTTCGTCGCTCAGATGAACACGAAGCAACCACTTTAAAGCAAAACGGAAATATAATGACACCATAATAATATAAATTATACTAAAATATTACTAACTGTATCAATAAAACAGCATTTAAAGCAATAATAACTCCTGATATTATCCATCCAAGGTATTTTGTTAACTGTCTATTTACGAACTCCCCCATAATATCTTTTTTATTTGTTAATATGAGCATTGGAATTATAGCCATTGGGAGGACAAAACTCAACACAACTTGGCTTATTACAAGTGCGTTAAGTGGATTTATTCCTAGCAGTATAATTACTATTCCTGGGATCATAGTAATTGTACGTGTTACATAGTCTGTAATTCTTAACCCTACAAAACCCTGCATGATAGTTTGACCTGCCAAAGTTCCAACAGCAGAAGATGATAATCCAGAAGCGATAAGTGCCAGACCAAAAGCAGTACTTGATGCAGATCCAAGCAATGGTGCTAGCGATTTATGTGCTTTTTCGATTGAATCAACACATATACCTTTTTGATAAAAAACCGCAGCTGAAACTATCACCATTGCTGCATTTACTAAAAATGCAAGGTTCATTGCCAAAAATATATCAATAAATTCCATTTTAAGGTGCCTTCTTTTGTCAGATATATCAGATTTACCAGGATTCCTTCGTTGAACTAATTGTGAATGTAGATATATTACGTGGGGCATAACTGTGGCACCAAGCATTCCAATTGCAATCAGTATTGAGTCTTTATTTGGAAATGATGGTACAATAGAATGAAATATAGCTTGCTTCCAACAAGGTCTTGCTAAGAACAATTCAAAGGCATATGAGAAGAAAATAATCAAGACTAAAATTGCAACAATAAATTCAACAATTTTTTGATCATATTTTTCAAAATAAATAATTACTATAGTTAGTAGAATAGTGATTAAGCCAGCATACAACAAAGGTATTGAAAAAAGCAAATTAAACCCTAGTGTACCTCCTAGAAATTCAGCCAAGTTGGTAGCAATAGCCCCTATTTCTGCAACAACAAAGAAAATCCAATTTAGCTTTCTTGAAAACACTTTGCCACACATCCGAGGAAGACTAAATCCAGTTGCGATTCCAAGTTTTGCTGATAATGATTGTAAAAAAATAGCTATTATATTACTCCATAAAATGACCCAAACAAGGCTATAGTTAAACAAAGAGCCTCCACTTATATTTGTAGCGAAATTCCCTGG
>CAVYEU010000104.1:0-9467 GCA_963767415.1 uncultured Eubacteriales bacterium | reverse complement strand
TGAAAAAAGCTTGAATTTCCACTGTTATAGGTTGTATCAATTAATGGTAATGAATTATTCAATATTACTTTAAAATAGCTTGTATCAATACAATTTATTATTTTTTTTTGTTTTTCCAAAACTACATTCTGATTTATTAATGTCATCAATAGAAACATTGATATGCCTATGGCAAAAAATAGATTCTTAACTTTTATAGTAGAAATCAAGTCTTGATTTTTATAGAAATAATTAGTGCTAATTTTCCCTCTCATTTTTCCTCCGTGTATCAAGGTTAATACTTCTGTTTCTAGTGTATATACTTATATTATTGTTTGAATTTTTAAAGTATTACACAATTATTTTTAAAAAAATCTCGAAAATTCTGCCATAATAGTTTAAAATAATATAAATAAAGAAGGAGATAAATTTTCAATACTTTTTTTAATAGTTTTAAAAAAATATTATTTTATTCAACTTCCTTAATTAGTGGGGTATTACTATTTTTCCTTTTTGTCTCTGTAAGTATAGATAAATCCCTATTTGACCCAAGCATTAACTCGGATTTATTCATTAGGCATAATATCTATCAACATGCTGAAAATGTTCTTAATCTTACTTGTGACGAATTTTTGAATACTTTACAAAGTTCAAAACTAAACAGCCCTAACAATCAGAAGGAACTCGTACTGCTTTTGAAGAAATCAATAACCCCTGAAATAATAAAATTAAATATAAATAATTTAAGAGAAGGCATATTTGATTATCTTTTAGGTAAAAAATCTTCTTTACCTGACTTATATTTAACTTTGGATCCGAAAGTTTTGAATAATAGCAATATTCAATATGACTCTTTAAAAAATTTAAATAAAATCAATTTAGATACCTTACTTAGCTTTATTAATAGAGAAGACATTTTAAACTGCATACTTTATCTCAGATTACTATGCTATTGTTTAAGTATATTACCGAATACTGTTTTGCTTTTTTATATGATTCTATTTTTTTTATATGTTGTTCTTAGTAAAAAATCAAACGAAATATTTAAATGGGTACAAACATCTTTGATTACTTGCTGTATACTATGTTCTACTACAATAATCGGAGTATATATCTATGAAAATCTATATTTGTCTTCGGATATCTATCCAATAACAATGTCAATTCCACTTGAAAAAGATGTGACACTAAAATACTTACAAAGTCTTTTGAAACATATGCTAAATATACTAGCTATCCAAACTGTTATTATAATTATGATTATTATTGGACTATCGCTTTCTTTAAAAGCTTTGCTTTTGCATTTTTCAAAAATAGCCAATAAAAATATTAATATAGTTCAAAAACTAACCAAATCTTAAAGTATACTGCATTATTTGTATTTATTTTGTCAACCATAACTCTAAAAGTATACCTAATAAAAACCGATTTTGATTCAAATAACTTTACATTTTGTTTAAAAAAACTTAGCAATACTGCCATCACACAAATAGTTTCTGCTCAAAATGATATGATTTATTCATTGCTAATAAAAATAACTGACACTGATACAAAAAATCCGATATCAAATATATCAATTTTAGTTAGTGGCAATTCTTATGATCAGAAAAAAAAATATAACGAAAATGCTGTATCAGATAATTTAGGTACCGCAAAATTTTCACTAAATAAAGGGGAATTTAGAATAAGTTTTTCAATGACTGATTCTCAAGATAAATATGCCTTGCCTTCATCATATTTTTTAGACCTAAAGAGTCCTGGTACAACAATACTTTCATTTTCACTTAAATCCAAGACATTAAAACAAGGAATTGTTGAAATTGAAGTTCTCGATGAGCGAAACAAACCTATTACTAACATAGAACTAGCTACAACAAAACCATTTGAAATAAAATCAGAAAAAAATAAAATTTTTAATTCGTATACAAATTCAGATGGTATAGCTATTTTTAAACTTTATGAAGGGACTTATAATATTGAGTTTATAAGAAATTCAATATCTAAAAGCTATAACCTTCCATCATCTTTTGACATAGTTGCAAATCCAGATGCTATTACTCACTACTTTTTTAAGATAAATCCTATAAAATAAAAATAAACGTTATTATTGTTTTACTAAATTCCACCCTATAAATCCAATAAAATATTAAAAAAAAGAAGGATTTTCTTAACACAATGTCAAATATTTTATTAAACTCAAATTACGAGGTGATATAATGGCTGATTTAAAATTCTCTAATACTAATTATAATATAGCAGACGAAGAAAAAGAATTTATTTTTGAAGCAGGTACTATAGTTGCAGTTAGACATTCAAGAATATTGGATAATATGTTAAATATTATCCAAAAATATGATGAAAAAAATATATACCTTAGAATTACAAATGAATTATTAGAACGAACTATTCTAATTGGTGATAATATCTCCTGTCAAATATTTAAAGGTAAGTATGAATATTTAATTTACGGTAGAATAACCAATATTAATATAAATTCTCCAAATCTTATTCAAATAAATATTGATAGAATGTGTAAACACTCAAACCTTAGGAAAGAAAGAAGATACCTAACAAATTTTAGGTCAAACTTCAATATACTTGATTCTAGCAATAAAATTCTAACATCTAATGTTTTCGGAATAATTAAAAATATTAGTTTTACAGGAGCAGGATTAATCTGCTATAGCAATATAAACAAAGAATCAATTTTAGATATAAAATTTTCATCAAACATTATCGAAAATGATATAGTAAATTTTAAGGGCAAGGTGCTAAGATCCCGTTTAGATGAGGGATATCTAGAATATGGATTAATTATCATAGGTATTGATAATAAAAATAAAAATTTACTAAATTCACTGCTTCTTAAACTTGAAAACAATGAAAAGTGTCTATTTGATCAGTAATAATGGTTGCTTTACCCATTCATAAATTATCTGTTCTAAATAATCTATGAACTGTTTTTTATTTATTTCCTCTATTACCTTCAAGCCACTTGAAGCAATTATCTTATTATCTATTAAAAACTCAATTTTACCAACCTCAACATTTGAAGATACTGGAGCATTCAATTCTTTAGGTAAAAAAATCTTCTTGTCAATTCTTGAAATTTCTTCATTTAACAGTGGAATAACAATAGATTCACAGGAAAATATTTTTACATCTTTTTTCTTCCCTTTGCAAACAGGTAACACACCAAAAGCATTATTATTGTCAACTAATTTATATGGTTTATAATTATTAAAAGTATAATCTAAAATAATTCTACTGTCCCTAGTCCTTCTTTCCCTTGTAGGACAGTTTAAAACAACTGAAATAATCTTCCAATCACCACGAACTACTGACGTTACAAGACATCTGCCAGCTTTGCCAGTATATCCAGTTTTAACACCATTTGCGCCAGGATAGGTTATTAGCAAATCATTTGTATTATAAAAACTTCTTGTATTTATGTTTATATTGGTAGTAGCAACAATTTTTGAAAACACTTTATTTTGTAATGCATATTTAGTTATCTGAGCTAGATCATATGCTGTAGAAAAGTGTGCATCTTTGTCAAGACCATGAGGAGTTACAAAATTTGTATCTTTAAGACCAAGGTCAGCGACTTTTTCGTTCATAAGATTGACAAAATTTTCGACTGATCCTCCAACATGTTCCGCTATTGCAATAGCTGCATCATTACCAGATTTTAATAATAATCCATACAACAGATCATGTAATTTTATTTTTTCACTGCACCTTAATTCTATTGTAGATCCCCAAATAGATGCTGCTCTCTTACTTACTGTAACTATATCTTCTAGATTGCCATTTTCGATAGCTACAATTGCAGTCATGATTTTCGTTGTACTTGCTATAGCACACCTTTTATGTATATTCTTCTCATACAATATCCTTTCTGAACGAGAATCTAAAGTTATTGCAGAAAATGCATCAACCACTGGAATCTTTTTTATATCTGCATAAATATATTCGATTTGTAAAATAATACATATTAATAGAATAAGCATTTTTAAAAATATTTTGTTCATTTTAATATCCTTCTTTACATAATTTTTATTGATTATGCGTTTTATTAATTAATAATTCTTTGTTAATGATATGAAGGAAGAGAAATAAATATACTTCATTTAAATTTAGTTTCTTTAGAACCCATAACTTTCTAGTATAATGTTTTTAATATTACAAACAATAAGATTACAAGGAGGTGATTAAAATGCCAAATAGCAAAAACTCAAACAAAAATACAACATCTTTTGATAACATGAAATATGAAATAGCAAAAGAGGTAGGAGTAACTTTAAAGCAAGGATATAATGGAGATTTAGCTGCAAGGGATGCAGGTAAGATTGGCGGAAATATAGTAAAGAAAGTATTCCAAGCTTACACTGGAAACAATTATCCAACTGATATGCAAAATACCAATAAATAATTAACTTAATTAATTTAACAGAGAAAGAAGAGGAAACAGATAAATTTATCTGTTTCCTCTTCTTTGGTATATTTTCTATACTTACAGTAGTCCATGAAAATATACAAAGAATATTCGAAATCTCATTGACTTAGAATGATTTAGATGCTATTATAAAAATATATAGAACTTGCATCAATTTTTAAAAGTAAGGGAGTAGTGATCGTATGCCAAATAATAGTTCCACAAAAAGATTTGAAGAAGATGATGACTCAAAATCAGCTCATTGCATATCTAATCAGGGTTCAGAAGGATTCGGTGTTAAAGATCTTTTTATATATTTGATATGCCCAGGAAAATTAATAAATCTAATTATAGAGTTTTTTAAAAATATCTTTATAAAAACGCAGTCACATCAAAAGAAAGATGATATCCCCCTAGAAAGTTCTAAAGTTACTTCAAGCGATGAAACTGCTATGCAACCAAAATCTCAAATTTCTTCATTGGATAAAATCACTGTACTGCCAATACAAGATAGAGAAGAAATGAGAAATAAAGAAGAAGCAACACCCAAGCGACAACCTACACCTAAGTTTTCACAAATAAATCGAGATGACCTTAGTATCCCGCCAGGAATACTTACTCCACAACAACATTCAGAACGTTCCATATCATAGAATTAACAGTAATCAATACATGCTAATACTTGCTTTAATAAAAAATCATTACCTTAAGCAAGTATTACATGTTTAATAAAGCTATTTAAACTACTAAATTAACAAAAAGAAAAAAGGTGATTTTATTTTCACCTTACTTTGATGTGACGCATAGTCTATACTTAAATTTTTATTTTGCAGTTGCAGAAATCACATTTGTCTTCATTGCATTTAAAGCTTTTGTCAATTTTGATTTTTTCCGAGCTCCAGTATTTTTATGCAATAGATTCTTTGCAACTGCTTTATCAATTGTTTTTATTGCTTTAACTAAAAGCTCAGCTGACTTAGTATCTTTTTTAGTAATAGCTTCTTTACATTTTTTTATAGCAGTTTTTAGCGCTGATTTTTTAATTGTATTTATTAAAGTTTTAGCTTTAATAACTTTAACTCTTTTTATCGCTGATTTAATATTTGGCAATCTCTTTCACCTCCTGAAATAATAGAAAAATAATAATATACACTACATCACAAAATTACATTTTTGTCTACCTGGATAAATATATTCTAAGATTCAGTAAAATTTAACTGAATCAAGAATATTATTAATGATCGTTAGTGTATGTTAATACTTGCCTTATTAAAAAAATTATTACCTTGGCAAGTATAACATGAAAAAAATAAAAGATCAATAATAAAAATTATCGTTTCTGATTCGTTTATGATATCCTCATCCTATAATACATTCTTAAAAGAAACCGATTCTTTGTCAGGAATACGTTTAATGAAATGACCAAGAATAGCAGAATCAACAGTGGCTAATGAAGTGTTTTTAATTTCAATTTCTTTTTTAAGCTTTTCAATAGAAATATCAATATTGTCAATTTCTACATGATCAATTAACATAGTCCATGGCTTTTTAGACTGCTTCCATCTGCCTTCCAATTGAGTTAATTTATATTTAGCTCCTGCCCAGTCAGAATCCTTAATTGAGTCTTGTATGCTTAAATTTATTTCCTCAATCTTTTGAGCCTTTGCAGATATTTCTTTTAGTGCAAATACTGATGAACCTATTATTATACCTAATAAAACAATTATAGTAATAACCACTTTTAATGAGTTCATTATTTCTTTACCCCTCTTTTAATTGATAATATAAGTTGCCATTTGTATCTAGACTTACAAATAAAGCATTCTCAATGTTTTCTATCTGATATTTCATCAACTCGTTTTTTAACCAGGCTATATCCAATTCTGCTTTCTCTAAATTCTCAATAATAACTTCGCCATCAATTACAAGGTCTAATGGTAGACCCTCGTATTTGGTTGACAGTTTTAAGTCTTCTGCATTTGCAGGCCTTTTTTGTGATTTAGGTATAACACTAAGTTGTCCATTTGTCTCTAAAATTGCGAATTCTACATCTGAAATATTGAGAGTATTTTTTATTCTCAACTGTTCAAGCAGGTCATTTAGCGTAAACATCTCACTTCTAAGATTCTTCTCATTTATTACCCCATTTTCTATTAAGATACTTGGCTTGCCACATATTATTGATCTTGCAGCAAGACTTTTTATAGAAATAAATGAAATAGTAAGCTGAGCTATCAATAAGGTTACTATTGGTATTATGCCATTTAATAAAGGAATTCCTATATTTTGCATAGGAACTGCAGCAAGTTCTGATATCATTATTGCAACTACAAGTTCAAATGGCTGCAACTGCCCAATTTGGCGTTTGCCCATCACTCTCATAACTACAACTACTACAAAAAATAGAATAAGCGTCCTAAAAAATATGACAAGCATATTAATATCATCTCACTTCTTGTATAATATTTAATATTATGTTTTATTTTTTTATTTTTATTCAATATTATACAAGAAGACTCAATAAAAACAACAACCACCAATAAACTCTCTGATTATTGAGTTTGAAGGAATGTCTTTTGAATTTATCGGTAAGAAATAGTTCAAAAATTCAAGTAATCTTCTGGCTTCAGAGTATTCGGAATTTGTATCATCAATTTTTAAAAGCAATGGTTTTATAATAAGTTTCATAACTCCCAATTCGTATATTAAGGAAGAATTAAACATAACATCTGCATCCTCTTGAAAAGGAAAAATATTTTTTTCTTCTCCTCTACGTACTGAAGGCCAACGTTTAATTGTCGTTACTGGCATGCATCCCCTTGAGCTATAATCTCTAACTATTCTCCTGATGATTCTTGTATCTGTTGTTGGTATCTTATTATGATCATCTATATTAACAGAGGTTAGTGCACTAACATAGATTTTAAACTTTTTGTCTCTTGGTATTAGCGAAGTTAATCTTTCATTTAACCCGTGAATACCCTCAATAATAATAATTTGATCATAATTTATTTTGAGCATACGTCCCTTCTCATTCCTTCGACCGTTCGGGAAATTAAATATAGGTATCTCTACCTCTTCCCCATTTATTAGTTGCACAAGTTGAGCATTAAAAAGTGGAAGATCTAATGCCTCCAAAGCCTCAAAATCATATTCACCCTTTTCATCCTTTGGAGTATCTTCTCTTGAAACAAAATAATCATCAATTGATAAAGTAACTGGTTTTAATCCATTTACTCTAAGTTGAATTGCTAATCTATTCGCAAATGTTGTTTTCCCAGAGGATGAAGGTCCAGCAATTAGAACAACTCTTTTTTGTGGCTGACTATTCTTAATCATATCTGCTATTTGAGCTATTTTCTTTTCTTGTAGCGCTTCTGATATTCTGATTAAATTTGATCCTTCACCTTCTTTAATAATGCCATTCAGAGCGCCAATGTTTTCAACCCCTAAAATCTGTCCCCATTTTTTATTTTCTATAAATATATTAAATAATTTTTTTTGCTCGCAAAATCCAGGAAGCTTATCCGGATCCTCTTTTTTGGGATATGTCAATATTATTCCCTGATTATATAATCTTAAGCTAAAATGCTTTAAATAGCTTGTATCAGGTACCATATAACCATAAAAATAATCTTCAAATCTATCGCACTCATAAACCGTAACATAGTTCTTCTTGCGGTTTTCTAAAATACTAAATTTATCCATCCTACCAGATTTTTTAAATATTTCCTTTGCAGATTCTATAGATATTGTCTTTTTTATAAAAGGAAGTTTCTCTTTAACCAGCTCGTTCATTCTGTTTTCAATCTTAATGACATCTTCTTCCTGTAATTCCTTGCCATTTTTTATTTCGCAAAAAACCCCTTTACTTATAGCATGACTAATAACAACTTTCTTCCATGGGAATATATCGGCCATAGCTTTTATTAATACCAAACAAATACTTCTTTTATAAATTCTATATCCATCTTCATTACTTAAATCGATAAAGTCAACGATACAATTTTCGTTAAGATTATAAGATAACTCTTTTACATAATTATTCACTTTTCCTGCAACAACTAAATATGAGCTTTTAAGTTTGATTATTTCTTTAAGCTCATTTAGTGTTATCCCTTTATTTACATCTATTTTACTTCCGTCCATAAATGACACAGTAATTTTTTCTGGAGTCGGATCTTTCATTATTTTCATCTCCTTGTATTGTCGCTTTGTATCTTATAAAAACAACGGTTTATATTTTACTATTCTCTAACCATTATTAAAATTCCTTTTTTTAATAAAATTTATTTTCGGCATAATTGAAAAATAAATTCCCCAAGGTTTCTAAAACTCTTGTTTTCCTTCCCTACAATACAAATAAATTGTTATTCGACAGGATCTGACAAGAATTGACTTCTTAGAATTTTATGCTATTATATTAAGGGAAAGGGAAAAATTATGTTTAATTCTATATTAGAAAGAAAAATCACCCAAGAAACAAGAGATAATTTATTAAAACCTTTAGAATTAAAGCAGTTCTCATCCAGAGAAAGCTTAAATTTGTCATTAACCTCTCTATCAGTTAGGACGTCGGATAATATGATTTTGAGTCCATCTTTACGTTCAGATGAGTCATCTCCGAGTTCAGATGAATCATCTCCAATAAGTCCAACAAATGAATCACCATCAAGTTTGAGTTCTCAATTAAGACCTTCCAAATCGTTTCTGCATTACGCTGCTGATTCCTGCCGGATTTGCCGCCGGCGGTTCCTCGTCCATGGCCAAAGCCGGCGAAGATTTTTTTCCAGCACGTTTCGTGTTGGACATGGTTTATGACAATCCCGGCGAACCGCCGCAGAACATCGCAATCCGCGCCGGCTGGCGGATTGGGGTTACAACGGACAGGTCATTGAGGCGGGCGCGGATTCGTGCGAGACGTTCGCCGCGATTGATCCGGCGATTTTGCCGGCAGGTGATGATGCCCGCGTCTGGATTGAACAACGTGCGAAGAGGCTGGAGCAACTGGCGGAAAAGGTACGAAAATAACCTCAAGGCGTATGCGTGG
>CAVYEU010000103.1:0-10284 GCA_963767415.1 uncultured Eubacteriales bacterium | reverse complement strand
GAGTGTAAAAAACATGGATTTGATTTACCAGATCAAGGTAAGTACGGTGTTGGAATAGTTTTCCTTCCACACGATGAAAATGAACGTTTTGAAGTAGAGAAGCAGCTAAAAAAAACAATTAAAGAGGAAGGTCAAAAATTTTTAGGGGTTTAGAACTCTCCCGATAGATGACAGTAGATTAGGCGATTCGGCAAAAGCATCGATGCCTTTTATGAAACAAATATTTATATCAAGGAATGATAATATTCTAGATGATCTTGATTTTGATAGAAAACTGTTTGTAATTAGAAAGAAGATAGAAAACATCACTTCAAAAAACAAACAATATATTTATATTCCAAGTCTGTCAGCAAGACCATCGTGTACAAGGGGATGCTTGCATCACAGCAGTTTGAGCAGCTTTATCTGGATCTTATTGATCCTGAAATTGAAACCTCTATTGCACTTGTGCACTCTCGATATAGTACAAATACCTTCCCAAGTTGGGAGAGGGCGCATCCTTATCGATACGTTATTCATAACGGTGAAATTAATACTTTAAGAGGCAATGTAAATTGGATGAATGCTAGAGAATCTATGATATCGACGGATTTATTTGGTTCAAATATAAAAGAAATATTGCCAATAATAAATCAAGAAGGCAGTGACTCAGCTATGTTTGATAACTGTTTTGAGTTTCTTATGCTTTCAGGTCGCTCAATAGTACACTCTGCTTTGATGATGATACCAGAACCGTGGTCAAATCATAGCAGTATGGATGTCGACAGAAAAGCATTTTATGAGTATCATAGTTGTTTAATGGAGCCATGGGATGGTCCTGCCGCGATGGCATTTACGGATGGAACAAGGGTCGGTGCAGTTTTGGATAGAAATGGACTAAGACCTGCTCGATACTATGTGACAAAAGATGATTTGGTTATACTGTCTTCAGAAGTTGGTGTACTTGATATTTCCCCTCAAAATATTATCAGTAAGGAACGCTTGCACCCTGGGAAGATATTACTTATTGACACAAATGAAGGAAGGATAATTTCAGATGAGGAGGAATAAAAACCTCTATTTCTAAAGAAAAACCTTATAAGGAGTGGTTAGACAAATATTTACTACCATTAGAAAATATTCCAGAGGTTAATGATTTTTTAGTTCCTAAGCACGAGTCAGTATTTCAAAGACAAAAGGCATTTGGATACACCTTCGAAGAACTAAAAACTATTCTTATACCTATGGCAAAGGATGGTGTCGAACCTGTTGGCGCAATGGGTATTGATGCTCCTTTAGCTGTACTTTCTAATAAATCACAGCTTCTTTTTAACTATTTTAAACAACTCTTTGCTCAGGTAACTAATCCACCAATTGATGCAATAAGGGAAGAAATAGTTACTGCGACTGAAACTTTTATTGGCACAGAGGATAGTCTAATTGACCCAAAGCCTATTGCTTGCAGACAAATTAAAATTAAATACCCGATAATTAGTAATGAAGAGGTTGCAAAAATTCAAAAAATTAATATAGATGGGTTTAAAACAGCTACACTGCCAATATTATTTAAAGTATCAGATGGAACAAAAGGTCTTGATAAGGAATTAGAGAATCTATTTTCAAAAGCTAAGAAAGCTATTGAAAATGAGGCAAACATTCTAATTCTATCTGATAGGGGTGTAGATAAAGACAATGTTGCAATTCCTTCACTTCTTGCTGTAGCAGGGCTACACCATTTTTTGATTCGTGAAGGAAATAGAACTAAGGTAAGTATAATACTTGAATCAGGGGAACCCCGTGAAATTCATCACCTGTGTTTATTAGTAGGATATGGAGTTTCAGCTATCAATCCATATTTAGTTTTTGAAACAATTGATGACATGATTAGAACCGGTACAATAAAAGATATAGACCGTAAAACTGCCATTTCAAAATATATAAAAGCAGCATCAAAAGGTATTGTCAAGGTTATATCAAAAATGGGCATATCTACAATTCAAAGCTACCAAGGGGCGCAGATATTTGAAGCAGTTGGTATTCATTCCTGCGTAATTGATAAATATTTTACCAAAACTCCATCCAGAATAGGTGGAATCGATATTGAGTGCATTGCAAAAGAATCATTGTTAAGACACACAAATGCTTTTTCAGAAAATCTGTTTGATAATGATCTTGAACCTGGAGGATTTTATCAATGGAGGAAAAACGGTGAATACCATTTGTACAATCCTGAAACAATTTATAAACTCCAGCAGTCTTGCAAAACGAAAAACTATAATCTATTTAAAGAATATAGTGCACTTATAAACTCTGCGGGAGAGCATCTTTGTACCCTGCGTAGTTTGATGGATTTTGAATTTTTAGGGGAGCCAATTCCTATAGAAGAGGTTGAATCAGTCGAATCTATATGCAGAAGATTTAAAACTGGTGCAATGTCATTTGGATCTATAAGTCAAGAGGCGCATGAATGTATCGCAATTGCTATGAATAGGCTTGGAGGCAAGAGCAATACAGGAGAAGGAGGAGAAGATCCACAGAGGTTTAAAGCAGATGAAAATGGAGATTCTCGTTGTAGTGCTATTAAACAAGTTGCTTCAGGTAGGTTTGGTGTTACAAGCTATTATTTAGTTAATTCAAAAGAAATACAAATAAAGATGGCTCAAGGAGCTAAGCCAGGTGAAGGTGGGCAATTGCCAGGTAGAAAGGTATACCCTTGGGTTGCACGCTGTAGAGGGTCAACTCCTGGTGTTGGTTTAATATCACCACCTCCGCACCATGATATCTATTCAATTGAAGACTTATCAGAATTGATACATGATTTAAAGAATGCCAACCGTGATGCAAGAATAAATGTCAAACTAGTTTCTGAGGTAGGAGTAGGAACGATAGCTGCGGGTGTTGCAAAAGGGAAAGCTGATGTTGTTTTAATTAGCGGATACGATGGTGGAACAGGTGCATCTCCCAGAACAAGCCTTCGCCATGCCGGGCTTCCTTGGGAATTGGGATTGGCTGAAACTCATCAGACCCTAATATTAAATGGTTTAAGAAGCAGGATTGTGATTGAGACAGATGGAAAACTTATGACAGGAAGAGACGTTGCGATTGCTGCACTTCTAGGAGCTGAAGAATATGGTTTTGCAACAGGACCACTTGTTGCTATTGGGTGCGTTATGATGAGGATATGCAATCTTGATACATGCCCTGTTGGCATTGCAACTCAAAATCCGAAGCTTAGAAAAAGATTTACTGGAGATCCTTCATATATAGAAAACTTTATGTGGTTTATTGCTCAAGAAGTACGTGAAATAATGGCATCATTAGGATTTAGGACTATAAAAGAAATGGTTGGAAGATGCGATAAATTAAAGATGAATAAAGCGATTAACCACTGGAAAACATCTGGGCTTGACTATTCGAATATTTTTTATACACCTAAGAATATAGATAATAGTTCTTGCGTATGTGAGCTTATTCAGGATCATGGATTAGACAATTCATTAGACATTAACACCCTACTAGATATTTGTAAGCCAGCCTTAGAATCTGGTGAAAAAGTAAGATCCACACTTACAATCAAGAATACAAACAGAGTGGTAGGAACAATATTAGGGAGTGAAATCTCTAAAAAATATGGAGCGCAAGGTTTGACAGAAGATACGATACACCTTAAATTTATTGGTTCTTCAGGTCAAAGCTTTGGAGCTTTTATACCAAAAGGACTTACACTAGAACTTGAAGGAGATTCAAACGATTATATTGGCAAAGGATTATCAGGGGGCAAAATAATCGTATATCCTCATAAAGAATCAACCTTTCTTCCGGAAGAAAATATAATAATAGGTAATGTAGCATTCTATGGTGCAACTAGCGGAGAAGCATATATATGCGGTATTGCAGGAGAACGTTTCTGTGTCAGAAACAGCGGTGTTCATGCTGTAGTAGAAGGTGTAGGGGACCATGGGTGTGAATACATGACAGAAGGTCGTGTTGTTGTTTTAGGCAAAACCGGGCGTAATTTTGCAGCAGGAATGTCTGGTGGAATAGCGTATGTCTACGACAAACACAGTAATTTTAGATCAAACTGTAACATGGAAATGGTTGAAATTGAAGAACTTAGCGAACAGACTGAAATAGATGAAGTTTTAAATCTGCTTAAAAAGCATGTTAAATATACAGGTAGCCGTTTAGGAGCACAAATTCTTTCGGATTATAAAGAAGCGATAAGAAAATTTGTTAGGGTTATACCAAAAGATTATAAACGTATGCTTAATACTATTAAAGAGATTGAAGCACAAGGACTTACTGGGGAATCGGCGTTAATGGCTGCATTTAATGCTAATAATCAAGATATTGCAAGAATTGGCGGGAATTAGGAGGTATAAAAATGGGAAAACCAACGGGATTTTTAGAATATAAAAGAGAACTTCCAAAGGATAGACCTCCTTTAGAGCGAATAAATGATTGGAATGAGTTTCATTTGAAGTTAGATGAAGAACATCAAAAAATACAAGGTGCTCGCTGCATGGACTGTGGTACTCCATTTTGTCATTCGGGGATGCTTCTTAATGGGCTTGTATCTGGTTGCCCACTAAACAATCTAATTCCTGAATGGAATGGTCTAATCTACAAAGGGCTTTGGAGTGAAGCATTAAAACGGATATTGATGACAAATAATTTTCCTGAATTTACAGGGAGAGTATGTCCGGCTCCATGTGAAGGCTCCTGTACAGTTGGACTAAATGATCCCCAGGTTACTATTAAGGCAAATGAATGCAGCATAATTGATAGAGCATACGAGGAAGAACTAATTAAACCTAGACTACCAAAGAGACTTACAGGGAAAAAGGTTGCAGTAGTTGGATCAGGTCCCTCAGGTCTTGCTTGTGCAGATGAACTGTGCAAAAAGGGCCATAGCGTGACAGTGTTTGAACGGTCAGACAGGGTTGGAGGTCTTTTAATGTATGGTATACCAAATATGAAACTGGATAAAAGTATTATAAAAAGACGTACGGATATAATGGAAGCCCAAGGGGTTAAATTTATTTGCAACACTGAGGTGGGAAAAAACTATCCTGCATTGACGCTGCTTTTGGAGTTTGATGCAGTGGTACTCTGCTGTGGAGCTACAAAACCGCGGGATTTAAATGTAGAAGGGCGCAATCTAAATGGAGTACACTTTGCAGTTGATTTCTTGCATGCAAATACAAAGAGTTTACTTGATTCAAACCATATGAACGGCAAATACATCTTGGCCAAAGATAAAAATGTTATTGTAATCGGTGGAGGAGATACAGGAGGCGACTGTGTTGCAACTTCACTTCGCCATAAGTGTAAAAGCTTAGCCCAGTTTGAGATATTACCAAAACCTGCATTAGAAAGGGAAAAGAATAATCCATGGCCTGAGTGGCCTAAGGTTTTTAAAGTTGATTATGGCCATGAGGAGTATGAGGCTCTTTATGGAAGAGATCCTAGGGAATTCTCAATTATGACAAAGAAATTTGTGGGGAACAGCTTAGATAATATTAAAGAAGTTCATACTGTAAATATTGAATGGAAGAAGGACTTAAACGGGAGATTTTCTCCATGTGAGGCACCTGGAACCGAAAAGATATGGCCTGCTGATCTTGTTCTGATATGTATGGGTTTTCTTGGTCCTGAGGATAATATTATAAAAGATTTAAATATTAAACAGGATGAAAGAAGTAATGTCTTGGCAGAGTATGGTAAGTTTAAAACAAATAACAACAAAATATTTGCAGCAGGAGACATGCGACGCGGCCAAAGTCTTGTAGCTTGGGCTATAAATGAAGGAAGGCTAGCAGCACATGAATGTGATAATTATTTGTCGAATATATAGTAACTAAGGAACAGCTAAATAATAAAACCGGTTTTTGTTCAGGGATTATTAGGGATTATTAGGGACATTTCTTAACTATTGATAAACTAAATTAATTTTGCTATAATAAAATTATGGGAACAAGATACCGAGTCTCAAAAGATTATAAGGAATAAAAGGGAGCGTGATCAATATGCCAAGAATGGCGAGGGTAAAGAATCCAGAATACATCTATCATATAACATGTCGAAGTATGAGTGAAATGAACCTTTTTAGAGATACCTCAGATAAAAATTATTATCTCGATTTGATTAAGAGGTATAAAGATAAATATAGCTGTAAAATATATGCATATTGCATTATGGATACTCATGTACATATACATATTGATCCCCAAGGATTTGATATATCTAAATTTATGCATTGTCTCAATGTTGCATATGTAATCTATTATAATCGTAAGTATAAACGACATGGGCATTTATTTCAGGATAGGTTTAACAGTTATATTGTTAGTAGTGACAGTTATAACATGGCTGTTTCTGCGTATATTCACAATAATCCCAAAGATATTCCGGGTTATGAAAATAATCCTCAAGACTATCCCTTCTCATCAATGAGCATATATTTGGGAACTTGCAAAGATTATAGAGAACTGATTAATACAGATTTTATCCTGGGATTATTTAATCTTAATAATAAAGAAGTTGCAATCAAGAGATATACTGAATTTGTACTAAAATATCTTGAGATGGATAATGTGAAAACAATAATGAACTGTATTAAACAGGATAAAAATAATGTTACTCGAAATGAAAGAAGAGTAATTATGAGGAATGCAGATTCAAAAGATATATTAAAACTGATGAAAGAACAGTTAGAGATAGCTCAAGATGAATTTATTCATATGAAAAATATAAGGGGCTTAAGGGATGCAAGAGCATTTTATGCATTTATAGAGAATTCACTGTGCGGAAGAAGCTATAAAGAAATTTGCAGAATTATTGGAAATATGTCATTGCCAGGTATATCAAAGCTTTGTAGTAAAGGAAGCAAGCTATTTATGAATAATAGTAGGTATAAGGATTTATTTTATGATATTGTGCTATTGTGTAGATAATGCAATTTTGACATAGATAAATAATAATATATGATAATAAACGGTATATCTGTTTTTTTTAAAAACTTTGTAGTTTTTTTATTGTAAAATTTTACTCATGATATAGCTCTTAGTTACGAATCTTAGCTATATTATGGAGTTGGCAGATTTTTTGTATCACTACTATGGCTTGGCATAGGTGTATATTCTTGTCTAATAGATTCTATTCTTGGTGGAGTTAATCCTATGCTTGGGGAACCTGCTACAGGTGATACTTCTAGACCTGATAAAGAACTTTCAGATGATTTTTGCAACATTTTTTTCTTTTCAGTTAAAATATTATTTAATCCTTCTAATTGCTCAATTAATCTGACATCCTTTCCAAGAGTTAATTCAGTAATTATGTGACTAATATCAATAGGTAAATCTGTTTGATTGTCTAAAGCATTTAAAATCTCTAATGCATTACTCTTTAATCCATATTGAAGTTTTTTGATACTAATAAGTATAGAGTTTAGAGTGTCTTTGTCTAGAGATTCTTTTATACTTTGAAAATTAGCAATTATACTATCAATTGTTTGATTTGCAGTAGCTATTTTATCAGGTGCTAACATTGAGCTTATCCTATCTGAATGTAGATTACTTTGAATATTTCTGATTCTTGCTATAATATTATCTTGCATTAATGTAAGTTGACTATCAAATAAATCTTTAAATTTATTTTTTAAATCATTTGGTATATCATCAGTGTTAGCTCCGTTTGCAAGTAATAAACTTGCCATATTAGTATGAGTAAATGCCGCAGATTCCCCGGATCTTAACGTACTTAAAAGAATGGATCCTCCCGAATCTGCATACTTTAAATTAAAATTTAAATCAGGTCTGTCTAAAAATAACTGAAAAACATTAAAAATGTTAGTAAAATTACTAAGTGTATTATTTGTACCAAGTGTACGATTAGTATTATAAAAGGAATCATACAGAGAACGAATATCTAAAAATGGTGGATTTAAGTAAATACTATATTTAGCATTTGGTACAACATTAATGTCAATTCCATCGCAACTAAACAAAAATTTTACTTCTTTAAATAATTTGCCTGTATTTCGATTTATAGCCCCTAACTCATTAATTCTTATCATCAGTATGGTGAGCCCACGTTCATCTTTTGCATTAATATCTGCACCAAGCTCCAATGCTTTCTTCATTTCATCGATAGATTGTGCATTTAAAAGCATCTTATTTGCTTCATCTTGGCTAATCTTGTTTTGTTGATCTTTAACTTCTTCCATTTCCTTAACTGATGGGAATGCCATATTTTATCATCCTTTCTTTTCAACTAATATTTGAGATATTAAATAGGAAGTTATAGTCCGTAGCAATTAAACTAATATTTGCAGTAATTTAAATGCTTTCCGATAAATTCCATCCCTGCTAAATCAGCTCCTGCGCTAATAAGCAGTTTAACTATATTTGTATGTCCTTTTTTAACAGCAATCAATAAAGCAGTATCTTCCCAATTATCTTTAACATCAACATTAGCACCACATCTAATGAGTATCTCAATATCGTCTTTTTGCCCTTTTCCAGCAGCTTCACGTAAACGAATATCTTTTTCTTCTTGAGATAATTTGTTAAACTCAGCTACTAATTTTTGAATTTGTTCCTGTGATTGATTTGAAAACATAAATAACGACCTCCTTGCAAGTATGAAGTATCAGATATAATTGTTATCCTAGAGAGTAACTAAAGAAATATCTTACTTTTAAACCTGTTTTCTCTTAAAATTAAGGATAGCATGTTTTGTATTAATTTTCAAGGACATTTTTTCACCATCTCTTTTAATTTTTTCACTTCTTAATTAAGTAGTACCTTTTACTTTTTTCTATTTTTTAGGGTAGATTTCCTTTTTTATTTTTTAAATATTCTTAATATTACAGAGCTAATTATTATAATTCGAGTACTTTAGAAGTATTGTGCATATCAAAATAAATCAAGATTAAATTATAGTTAATTAATCTTAACAAAATTAGTATCATTAATAAAGAAATGTCCCTAAAATACCCCTAAAATACCTAAAATACCTAAAATACCTAAAATACCTAAAATACCTAAAATACCTAAAATACCTAAAATATATAAAATATACTACTGATATTATTTATTATATAGAATTAAATAAAAAAACATTAAAATCTATTAAAAATCATGATAAATTGAGAAAAACTACGAAAAATCATGATAAGACTATGCTACAAACATTAGAAGCCATATAAAGGATTATTTGCCAGAAATTTCTACGTCACTTAATGTTGCAATTTATATGTTGCAAAATAATGAAAATTATTTTTGATTTTTCTTATCTTATGTAATATAATTTTATTTGAAAAAAATTTTAAAGATTTCAAAGAAGGTATTAATTTATGTTATTACAGTTTATTATTAGAAAAGAAATTTTATTTATACATTATGATTTACATATCTTTTGGAATAATCTTTTGGAAAATATTCTTTTATTTTTATTAAGAAACGGTTCAGATTCAGAAGATAATTTTTCAAACCACATAGAAAGAGAATTGAATATTTTTTCGTGGATTAAAATGTGGTTTGCTGATCAAATAATTCGATATATTACTAATAATGCATCATTATTAAGAATGTTTTCTTATGTATATTCTAATTTGCGTAAAAAAGACAAAATATCTGATGCTCAGAGTTTGACTTTTCATGCAACAGGATTTTTTACAGTATTATCTAATATGTTTATTTCTCATTTTGGAGATCAAGATATATTTAATTGCTATAGTTACTTTATTCAAAGATCTTGGAGGAGGCTTTTATG
This sequence comes from uncultured Eubacteriales bacterium, assembly GCA_963767415.1. Classification (GTDB taxonomy): domain Bacteria; phylum Bacillota; class Clostridia; order Acetivibrionales; family CAVYEU01; genus CAVYEU01. Next base: position 528 of record CAVYEU010000103.1, on the reverse strand, counting down.
TTCAGTATCAAATATTGCCAATGAACCAAAAAATAATGAAAGTATATTTGAACATACCTCAACCTCTATTACAGATTATTTTAACAATCAAATAATTGAGAACTTTGTCGATAGCATTGAGTATAGCAATTTAGATCAAGAAGAAAAAAATAAAATGGAATGTGTATTCCTTACATTTGTAAATATGAAACACTTATGGGAAAAGAAATATAAGAATGGGATAACTTTTTTACATTGGTTAATTAAAAACGACTTTAATATTATTAGTAAACAACTAATTACTGAAGCTTGTGAATCATCTGCTCTTAATAACCTATTAGCTATCAAAGATACAGATAATAAAACTATTTTAGATTATGCTTTAGAAAAAAATAATACTGAATTAATTGAAATATTAAATATAAATCCAGTTGCTTCAACTGCAGATACAGTTTCTGGTTCAGCAATATCTTTTGCAAATATGTTTGTAGAATTTGCAGGAAGGGTAATTAAAGGCTCTGTTAATATAGTCAAAGGTACAGTCTTGGG
>CAVYEU010000102.1:0-11586 GCA_963767415.1 uncultured Eubacteriales bacterium | reverse complement strand
AACATGAGATAACAAAAAAAGCGTATGAACAAGCAACTGACATTATAACAACTGCTCAGAAAACAGCTCGTGAGATAAGGCTTGGTACAAGGGAATATGCAGATAGTATGCTTTGCAAAATTCAAGGTATACTTAAAGAAGCAATGTGTGTTATTGATACTAATAGGCAAGAGCTAAAATAAAAATAGAAAAGAAGATCATGCCTAGGACAGAAGTAATAATAAATGATTTTAAAAGCAAAAAGTAGATAAAAGTAAGAAACAGAGATGATATTTAAATCATCTCTGTTTCTTACTTTTAGACAAACTTTAGACAAACTTTTTATTTGCGCTTAAGTTTCTTATCAAGAGCTTTGCCAAGGCTATACCAAGAGTCTCTTAATTTAAATCTCATTTCTTCATCAATAGTTCTTTCAATAACATCATTTAACTCTTTTCTTAATTCGATGTATTCCTTTATATCAAATTCATCTTTCAAAAAAAGTGCATCAACACTTAAAATCCATTCATGAATCAAGTCTGAACCAACAAAGTCTTTTGATATTTTCTTTTTTAAATGGGTTATGACTAATTTAACAGCTTTTCTCTTAATATCGATATCTGTTTGTACTTTTTTTATAGTATTCTTGACCACAGTAAACACTCCTCTCCTTATATAGTATAGTTATTAATATTTTCTGAATTTATTAATAAGTTATTAGTTTCTTATAGCCAATTTTTGAAGTATCAACTTCATTTTCCTTGACTTAGGAACAGTAATTGTATTTGGGTCTCCATCACTTACATATTGTCACTCTTTGACAAATTCTTTAACCACCAGTTTAGATCTGTTGAAACTTCCTTATACCCAGTTGCTCTAATTCTATGAGTAGTAAGAGGATTAAACTTTTTATTTACTGGAGAGAATGTAGGATCCCAACCAACTTCCATAATCGCCAAATTTTTATATGAAATACCATTATATATGCCCTTTTCGATATAGGTTTCAAAGTTCTTTGAGTGAATTCCAAAAGGCAATGCTAATGATTTCATATCATATCTTGGTACAAAATCAAACATTAATTTTTGGTTTCCCCCAACCTCTGTTTCAATACTATCTATACTTTTCAAAGAACTTAAGTCGGTATGGTTCATAGTATGGTTTCCTATTTCAAAACCCTCATTAATTAAGTATTTTAAACGCTCTTTAATAGTACCTTTACCATCAAACGTTTTTAATTTAAGATTAACATAGAACACACCTTTTAAATCAAAATCCGGATGCTTTTTATTAAACTCTTCAAGAATTCCTACCGCTGACTGAGCATTTGCTACAAGACTCCCCCTTTCCTCAATAAGATTAAATTGTCCTGAAGTACCATCATCAAAAGTAAGGATTATTGGCATCAATCCTGCTTTAATTGAAATATTATTGTTTAAATAATTATCCAAACTAATCAACCTATAACCTTTATCGTATAAAATAGAAATAAGTTTACTAAATTCACCAAATGTTGTAGTATATTCACCATTGTCACTGTGAGTAGGTGTAAACTCATTAACAAAATTATGAAACATAACAATCATTATCTTTCCTGCTTCATTTGGCTTTGTATCTTGAAGTCTGATTATATCTTGCTTCTTATTTATATCTTCATTGTTTGATTTAACAATATTATTTCCATCAACTTTTAAAGTATTAGCATCTTTAGTTTTATTTATTTTTCCTAAAGTTGTGTTCTTAGTATTGTTAGAATCAATTTCATTATTTGATGAAATTCTGTTACATCCAAAAAAGATAATTAAAACAAAGACGAACATCATATATAATAATTTTTTTCTCATTTGTATCATTCCTAATATATACTTTATAATATTATTATATTATATTATTAATATTATTATATTATTAAAAAAATAAAAAATTATTCTTACTTTTTCTAAATTCAAATAGTTTCTATATTCAAAGAATCAACAAATCATTATTTATTATACTGTGACAAAAATAAAAAATCAATATATTTATTTTTTTGTATTTTACAACTTACCAATAATATTATTGATTATACATTTTTAATTTTAGGTGACAAGGTGACAGGAGCATTGACAGTAGCTCCGTACCCTTATCACTTGCGTGGTATGCTACAACAAACAAGATCATATATTTTCTTTAAGGGTTTACCCGTACTAATTGCCAACCTTCTACAATCCTCGTATTCGGGTGATATTTTTTGTATTGAATTAAACTCTGCAATTTTCACCCGAATATCACCAAGCTCTGTTTTAATAACTGCTTCCTCTATTTTCATCTTTATGCGTTGAATTTTTGATCTTCTTAAGCCTATTGTAGTTGTTTCTTTAAAAATTATATTGATTATGTTTTTTTCATCATGAGGATTAACTAAAACTGTAAGCAAATTTCCAGGACGATTTTTTTTCATGATTATTGGACTGCAATATACATCTAACGCTCCTTTTCCCATCAATGCTTCAAACGTATATCCCATTATTTCTGGAGACATATCATCTATACTGGTTTCTAATACTATAACTTCATCATTTTCCATAGGTTCATGTATTGTCCCTAAGATAGCCCTTAATGCATTAAACCTTCCAGTCTCCCGCTTGCCAGATCCATATCCTACTTTATTTACCATCATTACAGGCATATCACAAAATTCGCGAACCACTGTTTTGATCAATGCAAACCCAGTAGGCGTGATAAGCTCAGTTTTTACATCTTCAATAATATAAGGAATTTCGGTTCCAGATAACATTTCCATTACAGCAGGAACTGGGACTGGTAAAATACCATGCTTACATTCTATAAAGCCCTTTCCATCATGTAATGGAGAGGAGTAAATAATATCAACATCTAGTAAATCTAATAAAATACAAGTACCAACGATATCAACAATAGAATCAATTGCACCAACTTCGTGGAAATGAACTGAGTGTAAGGCTTGATTATGAACCTTAGCTTCAGCCTGTGCAATTTCCAAGAATACTCTTTTGCTTTGTTTCTTTACTGCTTCATTTAAATTACTATCATCAATAATATTCTCTATTACAGAAAAGTTCCTTATACTTTCACAATGGCAATCTCCCTTATGAGACAATATATGGTTATCATGATAGGAACATCCTCTAAGATGTTTTTTTATTACATTAACATCCATAACCCGTATGCTATTTAAGTCTTTTTCATGAATCTCAACTTCATACTCATCCAAATTCAACTTTTTTAATTCATTTAGAAATATCTCTTTATCTATTCCTAAATCGAGTAATGCTCCAAGCAACATATCTCCACTTACTCCAGAAAAACAATCAAAATATAATGCTCTCATAATACACTCCCTCTTTTATAAACTATTAATTAAGCTTGCTAGATATCCCGCTCCAAAACCATTATCAATATTAACAACCCCAACTCCTGCAGCACAGCTATTTAACATCGTTAATAACGGTGCAATCCCACCAAAGTTGGCACCATAGCCAACACTGGTTGGAACAGCAATAATAGGTCTTTGAACCAGTCCTCCAACAACACTTGCTAGAGCGCCATCCATCCCTGCAACAACAATAATTACATTAGCTTTTTTAATTACATCAAGATATGCAAAGAGTCTGTGTACTCCTGCAACGCCTACATCATATATTGTTTCAACTCTATTTCCCATTATATCCGCTGTGATATATGCTTCCTCGGCCACTTCCCTATCAGCAGTTCCAGCTGATAATATGGCTATATACTTTTTTGATTTTGGCTTGTTTTTCCTATTAATCACAACGATTCTAGCTATCTCATGAAAATAAGCATCTGTAGCTATCTCTTTAACTGCATCATAAACTTCAATACTTGCTCGAGTCATCATTATGTTAGGATTTCTTTTCATAAGCTCTAAAGCAATTAACTTTATTTCTTTGATTGATTTACCAGGACAATATATTACCTCAGGATATCCTGTTCTTAAAGCTCTATGACAATCAGGCTTTGCAAAACCAAGATCTTTAAAAGGTAAATCTTTTAGTATATTTAAACCTTCATCAACTTCAACGCTACCATTCTTTATATCTTCAAGTAATTTCTTCAATTCTATATAATTATCCATAAATATAGTTTGTCCTCTATTTTTTAGATTGTATTTTATCATGGACTTGAAATAAATTGCAATTTTTTTATTTGCTAATTAGATAAAATAAGATATAATTAAAGTTACGGTATTTTATTCTATGTTTTTGTATAGTTATAAATCTTACAGAAAGTGGGATACAAATGGATTTTACGCACAAAATCATAAATAATAAATATGAAATTAAAGCTAAAATTGGTGAAGGCGGTATGAGCACCGTTTGGCTTGCTGAAGACATACAAAAAAAAGAAAACTATGCTATTAAAATATTAAAAAAATACGCAACTTCAAATAGAGTGGAAAATATTATTAGATTTCGAAATGAAGCTACAACAGTCTCGAAACTTAACGTCCCAAGTATTGTCAAAATTATAGAGCTTGGCGAAATAGAGAATACCAGCTATATTGTTATGGAATATATAAAAGGCTGTAGCTTACAGACATATATTCATAAAGATGGACCAACCTTAAATTTAAATGATATTATCGAAATTATTGCGGAACTTTCTGAAGCTTTAAAATACATTCATAATGCTAATATAATTCATCGTGATCTAAAACCGGGAAACATTTTGGTTAATATTACTACATCAGAAAAATTAGAGGTAAAATTAATTGATTTTGGATTTTCTCAAGTAAAAGAATTTAATTTCACAGATATAGAAGGTATTATAGGTACACTAGCCTATATGTCACCCGAGCAAAGCGGTATTATAAAAAAGAGTATTGATGAACGAAGCGATCTATATTCCATTGGGATCATATTCTATCAATTACTGACAAAAGAATTGCCCTTTAATGGAACAAATATTAACTCTATCCTCCATCAACAAATTGCCAAAACTCCTGATCCACCAAATAAATATAACCATGAAGTACCAAACGTTATAAATAGAATTGTACTAAAGCTATTAGAAAAAGAACCTGAAAAAAGATATCAAAGTGCTGCTGGATTGCTAAGTGATCTAGAAAAATATAAACGTGAAAAAACAGATTTCATGATTGGATTAGATGATAAACATGTTAAACTTAGTTATAGGACCAACCTGATAGGTAGATCTGATGAATTAACCAAATTAAGATCATTATATGATGATGCTCTCAATGGAAATGGGAGAATATGTTTAATTAGTGGAGAAGCTGGGATGGGTAAGACTAGACTTGTTGAAGAACTTAGAGACTATATCTTCGAGAAAAATGGTACTTACTTGTATTGTAAGTGTTTTTCAGGGAAAAATAAGATCCCATATGGTCCTTTTAAAGACGTAACTAACATGTATACAAAAAATTTTAATCAATATTCTGATGATCAAAAAAAACATATCAAGGAATATTTAAAAGTCACTCTAGATGAACTGGGTGGTATTGTATTAAAGTTAAATTCCGTTTTAGATGAAATCATTGAATATTCTCCTCCATTAATAGAATTGGATGCCGAAAAAGAAAACAAACGTTTTCTTATGATTATTAGCCAGTTTATTTATAGTCTTGGTCATATTGAAAATGCATTAGTTATTGTTATTGATGATATGCAATGGATAGATGATGGGAGTTTTGAACTTTTAAATGAAATTGTTAAAGAGGTTTCAAAACATCCAATTCTAATAATCGCAACATACCGTAATAATGAAGTTTTAAAAGATCATAATTTAAAAAACTTTATAGAAAATGCAAAAGCAAATAACTATCCCTTACATAAAATATTTCTATCACTATTTGATATAAGAAATATGAACAAATTTATTTCAGGATTATTATTTAATGATATGTCTGGTTCAAAAGAAATAACTGATTTTATATACAAAAAAAGTAAAGGAAATCCATTCTTTGCAATAGAAATCTTGAAACAATTAATAAGTGCCAAGGTCTTAATAAGAAGCGATGAAAAATGGATTATAAATAAAAATCTTTTAAGAAAAATAGAGGTACCTTCATCAATTGTAAATGCACTAATTAAAAAAATATCGACTCTTAGCGCAAAAGAAATCAATGTTCTATCATATGCAGCTGTTATTGGTAAAAAATTTAATATGGAATTACTCTTCTCATTAACCGGTCTTGATAAAGAAGAGGTAGTTAAGTTAATAGATCAAGCTATTGACTTACAATTAGTTGAAGAAATCAACTTCAAGAGTGGAGAAATGATTTTCTCACACGATAGAGTTAAAGAAGCCTTTTATAGAAACATCGATGAAAAAATCAGGAAACAGTTACACTGTAAGATTGCAAAGCATATTGAATATATGGATCCTGATAATATACAAAAATATATTTTTGATCTCGCATACCATTACACAGAAGCTGGGAATAAGGATAAAATATTAGAATATGCATATCCTGCAGCTATAAAATATAAAGAAAATTATGCTAATGAAGAAGCATTAGAATACTTGATGCTTGAGAAAAAGCTACTCATAGAAAAAAATGAAATCGGTCACAATAAATGGATAAATATAATGGAAAATATCGGTGATATCTATTTAACAATTGGCAAATATGATGACTCTATTGAAGTATTTAACGAAATATTACCATACTTAAAAACTACCCTAAGGAAGGCAAATACTTATAAACAAATAAGTACAGCATGTTTTAAAAAAGGTGATTGGACGAACTGCGAAGAATATGCAAGGCAAGGCTTAATCCTATTAAAAGAAAACATTCCATTTAATCAAATTCAAGTGAATTTATTTGTAGTAAAAGAGTTGTTTGCTAGATTTTATTACAGCACTGTAATGAAATTTAGCAAATCGAACGAAACTTTGCAAGCAAAAAAAGAATACAGAAAAATTATTGAGTTTCATCATATTTTGGCAAGACTTTATACACTAATTGACATATATAAGTGCACTTATACTACTTTAAGAATGCTTAATTTAGCCGATAGTAAATTAGGAAAGTCTAAAGAATTGGGAATGAGTTTAGGGGTATATGCCAGCTACACTTTGACAGGAATTAACTTGTTTAATCAAGCAATCAAACATCACGAAAAAGCCTTAGCTCTTAAAAAAGATCTTAAGGATGAGTTAGGATATGCGCAGTCACTTCAGTTATTGGGTTTTTGCTACGAATTGTGTGGGGAATATAATAAGAGTATTGATGCCCATAAGCAGAGTATTGAAATTTTCAAAAAGATTGGAGATATTGGTGAAACAGCTATATCCAAGAGTAGCTTGTCTTCTTTATATTATTATTTTTCAGAATATTCAACTGCAAAAGCTCTTAATGAAGAGTATTTCGATATAGCAATAAAATCCAAAGATGTCTATGGAATGGTTAAATCTTGGGAAAAATCAATGATCTTTTTTATAGAGGAAGGTGACTTTGAAAAAGCAGAATACTACGGAATCAAAGCATATGATATGTCTCTTAGTACATCAAATTGGCTTGACTATTGTGTTACAAGTGCATACCTTGGTGTTTTAGCTTTAGAAAGAAAAGAATTTGCAAAAGCAATCGATTATTTGGAAAAGGCTAAAGATATTCACGAGAAAAATAGTTTTATGAAACAATATACAGTATTTATATATTATTATCTTGCAGAAGCATATATTGCTAATTATTCAACTAAAAAAGACAAGATATCAAAAAAAGATTATCAGATTATGCTAAGAAAAATTTACAAGTTGTGTAATACTGCTTGTAAAAAAACCTTTTCCTGTATAACATATCATTGTGGATCAACACGTGTTTTAGCAAAATATTATGCTTTGATTAAAAAATATAAAAAAGCTGAAAAACTGTTTAAATATAGTATAGATATTGCTACAAAACTAAATAGAAAATATGAACTTGGCAAATCTTTATTAGACTTTGGACTATTTTTAGAAGGACAAGAAATGATATCATTGTCTAAAGAAACACTTGAGAAAGCTTACAATGTATTTAAAAATATTGGGGCAAAAACATATGAAAAGAGAGTTGCTGATTTGCTCGGTATAGTAGAAAATGACATTAGTGTATCAGAGCACTTTCAAAAAGAACTTAGGTACAGCCAAAGATTGTCATCTATTATAAATATTAGTCAAGGAATTAGTTCTATTTTAAATTTAGATGAATTACTAGAAAAAATTATGACTGTTGCTATTCAGATTGCAGGTGCTCAAAAGGGTTATTTAATTATGCAGGATGAAAAAACAAAAGAGTTTATTATTAAAGTACGGAAGAATATTGAAGATGTTGAGATAGGAAAAGATGATTTTTCCAAAACAATAGTTGAACAAGTTTTTGAATCAGGGAAAGCAGTACTTACAACGAATGCTATGGAGGATGAAAAATTTCATACTTATCAAAGTGTTTTATATAATCAGTTAAAATCTGTGCTCTGTATTCCGATACAATATAATAACGAAGTAAAAGGAGTTTGTTACCTTAGTAATCCGTTATCTAGTGGAGTATTTACAGAAGAAGAGTTAGATGTATTAAAAGCAATATTAACCCAAGCAGCAATATCAATAGAAAATGCGAAACTATACCGGCTTGCAATTACAGATGGATTGACTGAACTTATTACACACAAGCATTTTAAATTTTTGTTAAACAAAGAAGTCGAAAACTCACGAAAAAATAATAGCGTATTTTCGCTAATGATGTTTGATGTAGATCATTTTAAAGTATTTAATGATACTTATGGACACCAAGTAGGGGATCTGGTTTTAGTTAATGTTTCTAGAATTTTAAAAGAAGAATCTCGTACGTTAGATACAATAGCAAGATATGGTGGAGAAGAATTTATAATTATTTTGCCAGAAACTGATCAAACTGGTGCCGAGACTGTTGGAGAAAGATTAAGAAGCATAATCGAAAATTTGGTTTTAAAGTACAATGATCATAGCTTGAAAGTTACAGTCAGTGCAGGAATTGCCATTTTCCCTTATCACGCAGATAAGGCTGAAGCGCTTATCAAATCAGCAGATGAGGCTTTATATTTATCAAAAGAAGCAGGCAGAAACAAAGTAACTGTTGCCGAGTATAAAAAGTAAAGGAGACTTATGTATATCTATATAGGATTATCATTATCAATAACTTTAATATTCACAATAGGACTTGGATTTCTTTTTAATAAATTTGATATTGCAGACAAAAAAACTATAATCGCGATTACAATCAGTTCAGGGATTATAAGTATTTTATTTCCTTTTATATTAAGATCATTTTTAATACTGGATAGTACATTTACCGCAATAACATCTTTTTTGGCAACCTTAGCACTGTATTCAATATTGTTAGTACTTTTTATGATTATAATCGATCGGTTCTTAAAAATCGTTGTATGTCGAGAAGTCAATAAAAGTGTTTATTTAAATAATCTAAAAGATAAAGGTGATGATGAACCTATGTCAAAAGAACTAAACAATATAAAAATTTTTAATACTTCTCCTAAAAAAGATTTCAAAATTACTGAAGATGAGATAGCCGCCTTATTAGAACCGGATAATGAAGAACCTATTATTGAAGAAAAATATAAATTTATTTTAGAAGGTGATAACACCGAAGAAGAAGATACTAATGATAAACTTTCGTTAGATATTGAAGCAAACACCTCATATTCTGATGCTCCATTAGATACTCAAGAAGATATCACTTCTACAGACATTACTTCTTCTGAATTATTGTCAGAAATAGAGCTATATACTAATCTTCCTGAAGTAGTAATAGAAATAGAGCCAGATACCGATTCTCCTGAGTTTACATTTAACACCAATACAGAAACTACTACATCTAAATTGTTATCAGAACAAGATACTGCTTCTTCTTGTGAAGAGTTACAACCAGATTTATCTAAAATTGACATGGATATTGAAATACAATTTGATATGGATGAAATATTAGATGTAGACGAAAAACAGAATGATTTAGAAATAATTTTGGATAATGATGATTCGGTAAAAGAACAGGTACTTGAATTAGAATTACCTGATAATCTAGAATTACTAATTACAGAAGCATTTAAATATAAGAATGAAGGAAAATTTGAGATTGCTTTGCAACTGTTTTCTAATGTGCTAAACAAAAATCCAGATAATGATTTAGCTTTTATGGTGATTCTTGATATATGTACCTTATACAAAAAATTAGGTCAAGCAGTGCTAGCAAAAAATATACTTGAAAGCTATATAGTAACCTATGGAGATATAATGAATGATGATATAAAAAATGAGATCATTAAAAACTTAGATAGTTAAAATTTAATAACAATACCATTTAGACGGGAGTGATTATATTGAAAAAAACATTTGTTTTGGATACGAATGTCTTGTTGCAAACCCCATATGCATTATATTCATTTGGAGATAATATTATTGTATTACCAGAAATAATATTAGAAGAATTAGATAAATTTAAGAAAGAAAATACTGAATTGGGTGCTAATGCAAGGCAAGTAGCTAGAATAATCGATGATCTGCGTTCTAGAGGCAATTTAACTGAAGGTATAGCATTAGATAACGGTGGAATCCTAAAAATAGTAATTAATAATACCAGTATAGATTTACCTAACGGTTGGAATCATAGTTCCAATGACAATAAGATACTTATGACCTGTAAAAATCTGATAGAAAAAGGGGAAAAAGTTTTCCTTGTAACAAAAGATATTTTTGAGAGAATTAAAGCAGATATATTAGATATTGAAGCTCAAGACTTTTTTGCAGAACAAGTTCCTGAGTATGATGAGCAATATCATGGCAGAACTGATGTTTATAGTACCGAAGATAAACTAAATGAATATTTTCTAAAGAGTAAATTGGCTTTAAAAGATGTTTTTGTATTTCTTAATGATTATAATACAAAAATAACACCAGAGCTTGTGAAAAATGAATTTGTTCTTATTCACTCTTGTGTTAATAATAAACATACAGCTTTAGGAAAATTTGATGGTACAGACATAGTACCCTTAGCATTTTTAAATGATCGACCATTTGGAGTAACGCCAAGAAGTATTGGCCAAAAATTCATGCAAGAGGCATTGATGCTTGATGCAGACAAAGCCCCTTTGGTTATTATAAAAGGTCCTGCAGGAACAGCTAAAACGTTTTATTCTTTAGCTGTAGGATTACACAATATATTAATTGAGCCAAGCAAGGCATATAGAAAGATATTGGTTTGTAGACCAAATGTTAAATTAGACGAAGATATTGGTTTTCTACCGGGTACAGAGCAAGAAAAAATTGCACCATTTTTAAGACCAATAGTTGATAATCTTGAAGTTTTAGTGGATAATGATGAGAATGAACGTTATAGAAGTGAGAAAGAATTAAAAGACAAGGTAGATGAACTGTTTGAAAGAAAAATAATTAATACTGAAGCAATTGCATTTATTCGGGGGCGGTCAATCGTACGACAATGGATTATTATTGATGAAGCTCAAAATTTGACACCTAAACAGGTAAAAGGAATAATTACAAGAGCTGGTATTGGGACTAAGATAATATTGCTTGGAGATCCAGAACAGATAGATCATCCATTCTTAGATA
>CAVYEU010000101.1:0-12809 GCA_963767415.1 uncultured Eubacteriales bacterium | reverse complement strand
GACCCTAGGGCATCCAATACTCTTAATAAAAAAGAAAGGTCTAATAATACTGTAAGCCCTAAGGCATCCAATACTCTTAATAAAAAAGAAAGGTCTGATAATACTGTAGAGCTTAATGTAGCAAGCCCTTTTGCTAAAGAAGGGTCTAAAGTCACCCTCAAACCTAGTACCTCAAATGTTTTTAGTGATGAGAAAGAGTTCGAAGATATTGATTATGGCATTAAGGAAATCTTAAAAGGTTCAGACAATCGATTATCTAATGTCGTGAATTTAGCAAATGAATCTGATAGAAAACAACAAATAATAAAACAAGTTAAAGATTTATTTACAAATAAAATGTTTGGAAGTAAATCTTATTTACCAAAACAACAAGTAGATATTTTAATTAAAGATTTCAAGAGTCTATTAGAAAAAAGCAAGGAACCGAACATAAACATTGCAGATAAATTTCTTAGTGAATTAAAATCATTAATGATTAAAGGTGTAGAGATTGAAAAGTCAAAACAGGAAATAAAAAAATATTTTGAGAGTTCTTTTATAAAATTAGATCAGGATACAATAGAGAATGATATCAGTAATATAAAAAACATATATAAAGATATTTATAGCAAATTAGAAATCATCAGAAACAGTGTTATAAACTCTGATATTACCAATAAAGATTTTATTATCACCCAGGCTGAAAGTATTCAAAACAGTATGAATTTTCTCAATGAGATTAACAGTAATAATACATATATTCAGATCCCTATTAAAATGTGGGATACCAATACCAGTGGAGAGCTGTATATCTTAAAAAAAGACAGAAAAAAGAAAAATATTGACCCTGAAAATACAACGATGTTTTTATCTTTAAACACTGAAAACGTAGGCAGAGTTGATACGCTTCTTACTGTGAGGAAAAGAAATATAAGCATTAATATGAGGCTTGAGACTAATGACATTATCGAATATACGAAGGATCACTATTCAGATCTTTATAAACGTATTAAAGAAAAAGGATATAAACTTGTGAACATGGTCTATAAACTGATTGATGAAGAAATAAATATCCTAAATGCAGATCATTTTATGGAAAAAGTAGAGAGTACTTATTATATGTCAGGTTTAATCGATTATAAGATTTAGGATACGGGCTTATGCCATGTCCCTATAATAATTAGTACAAGGAGTATATAAACTATGCCAATCGATCAAAAAGATGTTAAAGAAGTTGCTGCATTAAAGTATTCTCCTCATGAGGGTGGTGCCCCTAAGCTTGTAGCTGTTGGTAAAGGAGAGATAGCAGAACAGATTATAACAGTCGCTAAAGAGCATAATATCCCTTTGTATGAAGATGCTAACCTTTCACGTACATTGAATTTGTTTAATATTGGGGATGAAATTCCTAAGGAATTGTATGAGGTTGTAGCACAAATATTGATATTCGTTGGAGATATTGATAAAAGCTATGGAAAAAGAGAATGAGTAAAAAAGACAATAAAACAATTGGGAATATTGGTGAGCAAATAGCTTTAAAGTATTTAGAAAACTGTGGGTATCAAATAATTGAAACTAATTTTAGGTACAAGAAGTATGGCGAATTGGATATTATAGCAAAAGAAAAAGAATTTTATTGCTTTATTGAAGTAAAGACTAGAACAAGCACTACATTTGGATTACCATCTGAATCAGTAAGCCTCAAGAAACAAGAAAAAATCAGGACTATTGCACAAATATTTTTAAATCAAAGGAAAATATATAACATTAATATTAGATTCGATGTCATCGAAATTATTGTTGATATGAGACATGAAAGTATAATTGCAAAATATACAAATCTAATACGCAATGCCTTCTGATTTTTTCTAAAGCGAGCTATCTGCGATGTTGTTATAAGCCTTAATTCCCTTAGCTTCACAAAATCTCAAAATTTATATACATTGACAAAGTTACTATTCTGCCATATAATATAACTATAATATACACACATTATACATTTCATATACGATCTCGCGTATAAACATAGCTAGAAAGGTGATGGTTTCTATGCAACGAAGCAGTAGTATATCTTCAACATCATTACAAGAAGAAAAAATATATGATTTACCTACTGTTAATACATCAACTTTGTCTGAATTAAAAGATCGAAAGTTAGCAAAAGAACTTGAAAATGAACTAGAAAATTTAAGAACCTTTATCGAAGAAGGGATACAAGAATCACCATTAAATCTTGATATAAAATTAAAAAGATTCATTTTAAATGATAACAATAAAAATTATGCATATAAAAGTATACTTAAAAATGAAAAAATATTAAATAAATCATACAAAAATCATATTGGCGTACTTAAGCGCCTAATTCGTAAATTAAAAAGTGAGAAAAATAAAAATTTTAAAGAGTGTATTGATAAGCTTCAAGCTATCATTGATAATTTCCAACAGTTATATAAAATCAATAAACAAAACTTATTAATGGATGAAAAAACCAAGTCATTAGCATTAACATTATCAGCCAAAATTCTAAAATATGGTTTGTATGTTTTTTATAGTCTTGCTGGTCTTGTAGCAATTGGTGGGTTAGGATATTTGACTGATTTAATTTTTAATTCAATGCAAATCTCAAAGTATTTATATAATTTTTTTTCAAATATAGTATTCACAGAGTCTATGAAGAATACTATTCTTAATACGATATTCAATCTTAAACCCCTATCTTGGCTTGGACAAGCTTTAGGGATATCGGCAGGGGCGTTGGTTGGAGTAGTTACTATATCATCCTTAGTATTATATGGCATTTATACTGGAATGAATAAAGTAATTAATTTTTTTAAGTATTTTAATCTTGGAGATTTCAAATCTGATGGAGAAATAAAAGGATACGGCAAGGAAAATAAAAACAGACCCTTGTGGAAAAAACTTTATGACAGGGGTAGTATGATTCTAGGATCACTTGCTAAAACTGTATGTACATATCCATTTTATATTATATACAAACTATCAGGGTCAATTGCTAAAGCAGCATTAAGACTTACTTGGCACGTGATTACTTTTTTACTTAAGGATACTATCTGGAATGGACTTGCAGCTATAGGTAGATCATTATACCATCATGGATCACTTAACTATGTATCTGAAGAATATTATAAACATGTGCCCTATCCTTCAGATAGTTTTAAGCAAAGATTAGCAAATATGTGGAACGCTATTAAAGGCATAAAGGTTGATATGTGGGATAATACAAATTGGAGCACATCTTTAGGACGAAAAATAGGAAGAGAAATCAGTAAATTATCCAAATCTGAAGTGTCAACGAAAAAAACAAGGGAAAATAAAATAAAAGATTTAGAGAAGTATTTCGATGAGAAATTTTCAAAACCAGTTATTGGATATAATTTGCATCAAATCCTCAACTCCTACAGAGGTTCTAAATTAAATAATATGTTAGTAGATATTCAAAAAATTTCCGAATATGATTTGAAAGATGTAAGTGAAAAAAATATAACGAAAGTATTAAGTGCTATAGAAAGTTATGCTTTAGAAGAATTCGGATGTAAAATAAGCAATAAGGATCCTATTGTAAAAGGAAATCGGTGGTTTTCTGAACTAGTTGGGGGTGAGAAAAAAACTGATTGTTTTAATAAAATAATAGAAACCTACAATAATTATAAAATACTGCATGATGCTGTAGTTGAATATGAAAATTCACAGGAATCACAAAAACTAGTATCTATATTAATAGCAACACCTCCACCAATGTCATTATTTGAAGAACCAGTACCAGAAACATCAGTACTAGAGGTACCAGAATTTACGGTAACAATAGCACCTACACCAGTGCCACCAGTGCCATCATTACCAGTATTAGAAACAACATCTGAATTACTAGCAGCACCTACGCCAATAGCAGTAGCTCCAGTATCGCCTGCACCAGTATCACTATCAAAAGTATCAATACCAGTACTTGCAGTAATAGTAGCATCTACACCAATGCCAATATCAAAAGTATCCGTACCCATACTAGAAACATCATCTGAATTATTAGTAGCACCTACACCAATGACAGTAGTACCAGTAATACCTACGCCAGTGCCGCTATCAGAAGTACCATCACCAACGCTTGCAGTAATAGTAGCACCTACACCAATGACAGTATCAAAAATATCCGTACCAGTACTAGAATCAGCATCTAAATTACTAACAGCATCTACACCAGTAACAGTAGTACCTGCAACAATAATAGTAGCACCTACACTAGTGCCAGTATCAAAAATATCAGATTCTACTCCTCGATCGTACTTAGAAGAACTGCTATCTCGAACACAATCAAAAACTAATCTTGATTCTTCTGAAATTGATACACGATTAAAAGAACAAGCAAACAAACCGAAATGAATATCACCCAAGTATAGATGATGCCCTACAGAAAAATAGAAAAATCTTAAGGCGAGGAGGAAAGCAATAAGCGATTTAAGCGAAGGATAAGCCATGTCTTTAGTCCCTATATCTTCCCCACCCCGTGTCTTTCTAGGTCTTTTCTATCAATACAGTTTGATTATTATAAAACATATATATAAAGCTTTCTTTAACATTTTTATTCGTAAGTATTTCTATTGCTCTTTTATAATACTTTATCTGTGTCCCATACTTAGCTTTTATAGCATCAATATCGTTGCTAGAAAAGAGATCTGTCTTAAAATCAATCAATACAAAATAATCATTTTCTTCAAAGTAACAGTCGATAACTCCCTGTAGTAAAACTTTTTCATCTATAAGATTTTCATTATGTACAAAATCGCTGTATATTTCTGAGCAGGCGATATCTATATTAAATGGTACCTCTTTATATACTTTTTTTGAAGCAAGCATTCTTTTTCCTAATGGTGATGTCAAAAATCTATAAATCTTGTTTATATCAACCACTTCTGCATGTTTAGGTGACAAAAACTCATTAGTAATCATTTCCTCTACTTGAGTTCTAATACTAATTTTATCCATAGCTCTTGTCAAATCCAAGTGTTGCATGGCATGATGCATAATCGTCCCTTTTTTAGCTGCTGATACTTCTCTTACATCATCTAAGAATGCAGGTACTCTCATCTGAGAAGATATAAGCATTTGGTTATCGAATAACTCTTCTGCATAATCCGGATCAAAAGATCTCTTGATTTCAGTTACAGATACTTTTGATGGTATACTGGATAGCATTTTATATGGATATACCCAATTTAGCCTTCTTTCAACCTCGTGAGGCTTATTCTCTGTTAGTACTGCCACCTCATTCATTGTTCTGGATTCAATGTCTAAATTTTCTTTTTCCAAATCCAAGTCATGTTTTTTGATTATTTCATAAACAATTTCCCTGAAATCTTGTTCCGAAGAACTTTTGGTTTGCTTATTTAAAATTTCAGTATCTTTTTTGCTCCATGTTTTAACCACCCATGAGTGCTCTGAAAGAAGCGGCCCGATCCAATCATAGAAGTTCGTAGCTTTATAAACCTTAAATTCAGGTAGCTTTGAATCATCAAGTGCTTGATCACTAATACTCCATTTGTTAAATATCTTTTGCATGTTTCTTACACACCCTGTAAGGATTAACTTTTCTTTAGCTCTTGTAAGAGCTACATACAAAATTCTCATTTCTTCTGAAATGTTTTCTGCCCTGATTTTATACTTAAGTGCTTCTTTTGGAAGTGTCGAATAGTATACCCTTTTTTCAAAATCAACGAAATCTGGACCAAACCCCAAATCTTGATGCAATAAAATGCTTTTATTTATGTCTTGAAGATTAAACTTCCTTCCACAACCTGCTAAGAACACAATAGGGAATTCAAGTCCCTTACTTTTATGGATACTCATAATCCTTACAACATTTTCGTTTTCACTTAAAATTTTTGCTGTACCCATATCTCCTTTATTACTTTTTAATTTGTTAATGAAGTTAATAAAATTAAATAATCCCTTAAAAGAAGTTTCTTCAAACTGCTGTGCCCTTTCAAACAAAATTCTCAAGTTGGCTTGTCTTTGTAAGCCTCTTGGCATACTTCCTGCATAACTATAGAAACCCGTATCAGAATATAAAAACCAAATCAACTCATCCACCGATGAATATGAAGAAATATCCCTCCATTTATTAAGCTTGTCCAAAAATTCCTGTATTTTATTTGAAAGTATATTATTTTCTAGCTCAGGAACCCTTTTCATCGTTTCGTACATTGAAATGTTGCGATTTACACAGCGAATATCAATTAGATCTTCACTTGAAAAATTTGCTATGGGAGACCTTAATACAGCGATGAGTGGAATATCCTGCAAGGGATTATCAATTATTTGCAATAAAGATATGATAATTTGTACCTCAATAGTTTTAAAATAGCCTGTTTCCGAGTCAGCATAAACAGGTATTCCAAAGCCTGTAAATTGATCGATAAAGACCTGTGCGTAGGTCTTAGTTGCTCGAAGTAATATCACAATATCTCTATACTCTAGCTTTCTATAGCATTTTAAATTTTTATCATAAACGTGAAAATATTTGCTATCCTTATCTTTAGACATTAGATCTTGAATTCTTTTGACTATGACATTAGCTTCAGATTGAATATTATCAGGTAATTCATCCTGTGAATCAGCATAAACATTATTTTCGGGTTCTTTATCTGTATCAGAATTAGTTGTCTCTAAGATATCATTATCTAGTAGATTGTCCTTATTTGAATTTATACCATCATCAAATATATCTATTATATTGATCTCAACACTTCCCCCAACATTTTGTGAACCATCTGGATCAATATAAGAAGAACCATAGTTTAATTTTTCATCATCATTGTAATCAAGTTCTCCAATATTTTGAGACATTATTTTAATAAAAATAAAGTTTACTGCATTGAGAATCTCTTCTCGGCTCCTAAAGTTTTTAAAAAGTCGAATTTTTCTAAACTTTGATCCTGGTATATTCAAATAGGTATTGTACTTTTTTAAAAACAGTTCCGGTTTTGCCTGTCTAAACCTATATATACTTTGTTTTACGTCACCTACCATAAATAGGTTTGGTAAAGATTCTTGAGATTTTGAGACCATTGTGAGGATTACTTCTTGTAACAGATTGCTATCTTGGTATTCATCAACAAGAACTTCTAAAAAAAACTCTCTATAGTTTCTTGCAATATCAGATGGAATTATGTTCTGAGATTCATCATGTGTTGTTAATATTTGCAGACAAAAATGCTCAAGATCATTAAAATCAAGTAGGCGATGCAATCGTTTTTTCGAAGAAAATTTGGACTCAAGCTCTATAACAAGCGAAGAGAGGTATTTTATTATTGGATATAAGTCTAAAAAATCAGCATTAATTTGAACGGAAGCCCTATTAAAAAGATTTGAACAAATCTTCTTGATCTTATGCTTCACTTCGTTTCGAATTTCTTTTATGTTTTCTTGAGTTTGAAGATCAGCTATTTTTTTTAGACTTGGCAGCTTAGAAAAAGAAATATTCGAAAAACTTCCAAAGCACTCGTCCCAAGTAATCTTTTGTTCACTAACACCATTGCATTTTAAATAAAGTAACTCAATATTATTAAGATCTTCATACAATATAATTAGGTATGCTTCTAATTCCTGCGAATTCTTTGCAAGATTTATAGCATTTTTCATAATGTCGCATAAACCCAATAATTCAAGAGAAACATATTTCATTAAGACTTTTGCCCATAGTGTTTTACCAAAATCATGGTCAGATTCTACATTAAACATTTCAACTTTTTCATTTAACCAAACGTGAGGCCATGGATGGCTTTGAATAAAATTATAGAGGTTTAAAACCATCTCCTGTACTTTTTTATCGTCTTTATCGCCGCTGTATGACTCGATAAGATCAATAAACTCTTCGCACTCTATATTTAAGTCGTATTTCTCGTCAAATAGCTCTTCTAAAGCTTCAAGCTTTAGCAATGAGCTTTCAGTCTCACTAGCTATTCTAAAATTTGGGTCTATATCTATAAGTTGATAATTATTAGTTATTACGTTTAAGCAAAATGAATGAATTGTAGTTATATTAGCTTTATTAAGGAGCGTCAACTGACGCAGTAGCCTTTTATTTAAAGGAGTTTTTTCTAATTCTTTCTCAATAGCATCACCAATTCTTTCACGCATTTCAGTTGCAGCAGCATTTGTAAAGGTAACAATGAGCAATCTATCAATATCTATAGGATTAGTTTCGCATAGAATTTTATGGATAATCCTCTCAACCAAGACAGAGGTCTTCCCAGCCCCCGCAGCAGCGGCAACTAACATATTACAATTGGATTCAGTTATTGCTTCGAATTGTTCTTTTGTCCATCTATTAGCACCTGTGGTCAAATACGCGCACCTCACCGTTTATTCTATTATTTTTAGCGTGACATATCGCTCCTGAAATTTGGAGTGAAAAGAATATCAGCATTTCCACTTCCTAAAGTATTCTCGCATAATAAGTAAATTGGAGTAAAACCAGCATCATCTTTTTTATTGATATTTACTCCTTTATTTACAAGTAGATGAATAATTGTTTTTTGGGTTTCTATTAACTGTGAAGTTTCTTCTCCATCCCTTTTTTCTGCAATCCAATGCAATATCGCTCCTTCTTTAGTTTCAATATTTTTCTAAAAAACTTTATATCCTTAACATATTTCTTCATAATAAAAGTATACCTTCTTCTTTTTTATATTTGTAGCTATTTGAAACCTTATATCATATTTATTCTTTATTCTCTTTTGAGTAGATATGGTAAGATGGTAATGCAATCTGGACCCCTTGCTCGCCTATTATATTTAATATCTTAAAGTTTATATCTTCTTTTACTTTTAAGTAATCATACTTCTCAATTGCATTTGTAAAGCACTGTATAAATACTTCTATGGAACTGTCCCCAATGTTTTCTAAAAATACGAATATATTATCATTTAATATCATTTCATGAATGCCAAGCATCTCACGTATTTGGTTGATACATTTATCAACCAATTCTAGACTACAAGTATATGGTAAATGAATTGTAAAGTTTATTCTCCTTTTTCCCATACGTGACCAGTTAGTTGTCGGATCATTACTGATGATAGCATTTGGTATAGTCACTATAGCCTGATCCCATATGCGAATTTTCGTGCTTCTAAACCCTATCTCTTCTATTATTCCTTCAGCATGACTTGTTTTTACCATATCACCTATAGCAAATGGTTTATCCAGCATAATCATAATACTGCCAAAAAAATTTGCCAAAGTATCTTTTGCTCCCAGTGCTACAGCCACTCCTCCAATACCAAGTCCAGCAATCAGCCCTGTTATATCCCATTCCCATACTCGCATTATCATTAATCCCGATATGATCACAACTATTATTTTGGTAAGCTTAACTGCAAATCTTGAAATTATCATATCAATTTTAGTCTGTGAGTTTAGAATAAATGTCTCTACTACTAAAATAATATCCATGATAAAGTACAAAAACCAAGACAGGGCAATTATTATTAGTGTTTTTAAAATTTGATTAATAAACCCTTGATTTGATAATGATATCCCAAATATTTTTATTATAACCGCTGCTGTAGATACAAACAAGATTAGTTTTATAGGGACATTTACTGCTTTTTGAAAAATAACATCAAAATTAGCTCCTAATAATATATTAAAACTTGATATTGTCTTATTAACGATGACTTTAAGGATTCTTTGTAGTGGCTTCTTTAAAAGAATAGCAATCAGAATTACTAGTATAGATAATAAAACATTGTAAATATTTATTCCTTGCAATGTATTAATAGTAATCGCATATATCAGTTTTAAATAGATATGTATTAGCTTAAACACGAACATCCTCCACAAATTCTAGAATCCAATTCAAAACTTTATATTTTTGTCTTTAACTCTTTTTGAATTTCCAATAAAAATTCTTTGGTATTTAATTGTTTTTTTACTTTATTATCACAAAGATCAGCTAAATCACCGGTTATTACTCCTGATTCTATAGTCCTAATACTAGCTCTTTCTAAAAGTATGCTAAAATCTATTAGCTTTTTATTATTATAAAGTTCACCTATTTTTCTCAAAGCCCCTGTCCATGCAAATATTGTAGCCATTGGATTAGTTGAAGTGAACTCACCTTTTTTATATTTATAATAATGCTTTTGAACAGTACCATGGGCTGCCTCATATTCAAAACATCCCTCTGGAGATACCAATACCGATGCCATCATAGCAATGCTCCCAAAAGCACTTGCAACCATGTCAGACATAACATCCCCGTCATAATTTTTACATGCCCAAATAATACCGCCTTCTGATCTCATTATTCTTGCAACGGCATCATCTATTAATGTATAAAAATATTTTATTTGGCACTCTTTAAACTTATTCTTGTATTCTTTTTCGAACATTTCTGCGAAAACGTCCTTGAATCTATGATCATATTTTTTCGAAATTGTATCTTTAGTTGCAAACCACAAATCCTGTTTAGTAGCTAATGCATATGTAAAGCAAGATTTAGCAAAACTTTTAATAGATTTATCAGTATTATGCATACCAAGCATAACACCATTACCCTCAAAATCATGAATCTTAAGTCTGGTTTCATTTCCACTTTTACTGACAAATACAAGTTCAGCCTTGCCCTCTTCTGCTACTTGATACTCTACGCCTTCGTAAATATCACCATATGCATGCCTAGCTATTGTAATTGGCTTTTTCCAGGATCTAACAAATGGCTTAATATTATTAACGATAATAGGTTTTCTAAAAACTGTTCCATCTAATATCGCTCTAATCGTTCCATTAGGGCTTTTCCACATTTTTTTTAGATTGTATTCTTTTACCCTTTCAGCATTGGGAGTAATTGTAGCACACTTAACTCCTACACCATATTTCTTTATAGCATTTGCAGAATCTATAGTTACCTGATCCAAAGTTCTATCTCTGTTTTCAAGTCCTAAATTATAATACTCAGTGTTTAATTCAACGAAAGGTTCTAAAAGAATTTCTTTTATCATCTTCCATATAACACAAGTCATCTCATCTCCATCAATTTCAACAATTGGATTATTCATCAATATTTTAGTCGTCATAGAAACCTCATCTTATAATTGTTTGTTCCCTATCTTTTCCTACACCTACAAATTTGATTTTGACACCAACTAATTCTTCAATACGATTCAGATACTTTTTAGCATTAGAAGGTAATTCATCATAATTTCTAATTGTTGAGATATCCTCTTCCCAGCCATCGAATTCTTCATATATCGGTTCACATTTTCCAAGTTCCTTTAAGTCACAAGGAAAATACTTAATTTCACAACCATCTTTTATATATGATATACAAAGCTTAATAGTCTTAATCTTCCCTATAGTATCCAAATGATTTATTGCTAATCCTGTCAAACCATTTATTTTAGCTGCATATCGGACTATTACAGCATCCAACCAACCACAACGTCTTGGTCTACCAGTTGTTGTTCCATATTCGTACCCCAATTCACGAATTCTATCACCAATTTCATTGCACTGCTCAGTAGGAAATGGACCAGCCCCTACTCGGGACGTATATGCCTTCAATACTCCATACACCTCATTAATAAATCTTGGTCCAATACCAGCTCCAATGCAGACACCACCTGCTATCGGATTTGAAGAGGTCACATATGGATAAGTGCCAAAATCAAGATCTAATAATGCAGCTTGGGGCTCCTTCAAATAATATATCCTTTTCTTGATCAATTGCATCAAATAATATAGAGTTCACATCAGTAATATGATCTTTGAGAACATTAATATATGGTTTATACTCTTCAATTATTTTATCTGCGTCAAACTCGTTTCCACCATAAACCCGTTTAATAAGCATATTCTTAAATCTGAGGTTGTCTCTTACTTTCTTCGTAAATATTTCCTCATTTAGCAAATCACACATTCTAATTCCACAACGTCCAGCTTTATCGCTATATGCAGGTCCGATCCCTCTCTTTGTCGTTCCTAAACAATCATCACCTCTAAAATTTTCTTCCAAAGCATCTAATTCTTTATGGTACGGCATTATAACGTGTGCTCTATCACTAATTAATAAGTTCTCGGTACTAAATCCATTTTTATTCAAACGATCCATTTCCTTAATAAGCTCTTCAGGATCGACAACTACACCATTACCAATAATACATATCTTATTCTTACGAAGTATACCAGAAGGTATTAGATGTAAAGCATATTTTACTCCATCTACAACAATTGTATGACCTGCGTTGCTTCCACCTGAGAAACGTACAACTATATCAGAATCTTTTGCAAGCATATCGATATACTTCCCTTTACCTTCGTCGCCCCACTGAGTTCCAATTACTACTCTAATAGCCATTATTTTAACCCCCTAATTTCAAAAACGTGAATATTATTTTAAAGCCCCTAGATAGATTAAGCATTCTTAAAATAATCATTCAATTCTTTTACAAGATTATTTGCGTCTATCCCATGAACCTTACACGCTTCTTCAATACTTTCTCCAGAAGAAGATGGGCAACCTATACAGTGCATCCCACTATTTAGAAATATCGGTGCTATTTTTTCGTCCATTCTTAAAACATCAGCAATTATCATATCTGGCGTAATATTCGGCATTATTATATCCCTCCTTTTTGATTGCAGTATATCATATTGCAACTAAGGCTGCAAGTATTGGGGAATTTAAATGATCGATAATACATTAAAATTCAGGATTGCTTCACTATAAAGCAACATATATATATAAAAAACAGAAGCCAAATTTCTAGGCTCCTGTTTTTTATATATAAAATTAATAATTATGGTAAACATAA
>CAVYEU010000100.1:0-4609 GCA_963767415.1 uncultured Eubacteriales bacterium | reverse complement strand
TTGAAAAATAAATAGATTAAAGTTTCTGGTGATTATAACAAGAAGGATACACCCGTTCCCATATCGAACACGGCAGTTAAGCTTCTGAGTGCTAAAAATACTTGAATGGAGACGTTTAAGGGAAAATAAGTCGCTGCCAGATTCTATTTAAACGAAGCTCTATGGTTAATATCATAGGGCTTCGTTTAGATAAATAATCAAAAAATGTGTGCCCATAGCTCAGTAGGATAGAGCACAAGTTTCCTAAACTTGGTGTTGGACGTTCGAATCGTCTTGGGCACGTTTTTTTATTTATTAAGAAGACTCTTATTGTAAATTACAATATTCGATTGCTATTTTTGCAGCTAATATTGCATTGTTTTGTATTAGTGCTATGTTTGTTTGAAGATTTTCATCATTTGTCAATTTCTTTACTTTTGATAATAGAAATGGTGTGACTTCTTTACCAGATATTTTTTGGTTAATAGAATCATTTAGTGCTGTTTCAATAGCTTGATTTACCTTTTCATGTGGCACTTCATGTACAGAGGTTACAGGATTGGCAATGATTATCCCACCTTCTAGTCCTAAATCCCATTTAACCTTCATTAATTCTGCTACTTTTAAGGGCGAATCAACTGAATAGTCGATTTTATATCCACTTTTGTGAGTATAAAATGAGGGGAAATCATGTGTTTTAT
Organism: uncultured Eubacteriales bacterium; assembly: GCA_963767415.1. Classification (GTDB taxonomy): domain Bacteria; phylum Bacillota; class Clostridia; order Acetivibrionales; family CAVYEU01; genus CAVYEU01. Next base: position 3,929 of record CAVYEU010000100.1, on the reverse strand, counting down.
AGCCTAATACAGGGATTCCATATGTTTCAAGCTTTTCTAATGCTAAGCCTATATCTAATATGGATTTGGCACCTGCGCATACAACTGTGACATTCGTATGTGCTAGCGCAGTTAAATCTGCAGAAATGTCAAACGTTTTTTCTGTATTTCGATGGATTCCTCCGATTTCTCCTGTAGCAAAGATGTTTATTCCCGACATTTCTGCAAGAATAATCGTTGAAGCAACAGTAGTTGCTCCGCTAGATTTCGTCGTTATAGCATAGGAGATATCCTTTTTACTTACTTTAAGAATATTCTCTGATGTTGCTAAGAATTCGATTTCTTCTATCTCTAAACCAATCTTTATACGACCATTTATAATTGCAATAGTTGCTGGTGTTACGTTTAGTTCACGTATACAATTTTCTATAGTTAAAGCAGTTTTTAAATTATCAGGATATGGTATCCCATGCGAAATTATTGTTGATTCTAAAGCGACTACAGGTGTGTTATTTCTAAAAGCATTCAGTACTTCATTTTTTACATCAACATAAGATATATATCTATTCATTAAAACACCCCACATTTATATAAAGATAATTTTTAAGTCCTCTTTGGTAAACTCTATATTAAAATAATTTTTAACAATATATGCTTTAAACAATAGTGTAATATTATTACTAAAAATATAATAAAATATTAAAAAACAAAGCATATTTCAAATTTCTATTATATGGTATTAAAGTAAATTTGTCTAGGTATAAAAAGTAAATTAAGAAATACACAAGTATCCCAAAAAAAGATTTAAGACTTTTAGTATATGTGATAAAATATAATTATAGAGATATAGCATAAATAAAATCTAATTATTCTGTTTATATGTAAATATTATTTCGAAGGAGTACTTATCATGAAAAAATTAAAAATGAGTATTTTAATTTTTATTATATCTATCTTGTGTTTTATTTCTTTTAGTGAAATGTTATTTTCAGAAAATGTAAGTACTACGTCTTATATAAAACTCTATTTTAATAATCAGTTGGTGAACATTGGTGTCCCTCCAATTATAGTTAATAACTGCTTACTAGTTCCTTTAAAAGATATATTTGAGCTTTTAGGTATAACTCTAAGTTGGGATCAGCAAACTAGAACAGTTGTTGGTGTTAAAAATGGGTTAACAATAAAACTGCGTGTTGATGAATTAACTGCAAAAATAAATAATAGAGATGTCTTGCTTGATACAATGCCTTGCATAGAACAAAATAGAGTAATGGTACCTACAAGATTCATTGCAGAAAGTATTGGACTAAGCGTAGATTGGGATCCTGTATCAACGTCTATCTATATTTATGATCCAAATTTTTTGAAAACTAATAATATAATTAGTAGTAATTTTACAATAATGAATAAAATAGAGAATATTCCTGTAGTCAAAGGAAAGTTCTTTAATGATATTAATTTGGAGAATGCAATCTTAGCAGAATTAAATAAAACTGATAGCGATGTTCAAGAAAGTGATTTTAAAGAAATCTATGAATTACAAACTGATAATCAGAACATCCAAGACCTTGGTGGTATTGAGAAACTGCCGAATTTGCTTTTATTATCTTTAAATAAAAATAATATTTCTGATTTAACACCTTTAAAAGAATTAAAAAACTTAAAATACTTATTATTAAATGAAAACAAAATAACTGACATTTCACCAATAAAAGATTTGAGTAATTTAGAATTATTATGTTTAAATCAGAACAATATTGTTGATATAAGCAGTATTGGTGAATTAGTTAACTTAACTGAAGTTTACCTAGCTAGTAATCAAATAATTGATATAAATCCATTATTAAATTTGAAAGATTTAACTACATTGTGTATTGAAGATAATCAAATATATGATTTTAATAAATTGAAAATGCTAAAGAATCTAACTAAGTTACAATTGTGGGGATTAGAATCTCCTCAAGATGTATTTACGCAGATTGACTCAATTGAAACTAAGGCAGATGAGATATTAAATAATTTAATTACTCCCAATATGAGTGATTTGGATAAGGAAATAGCTATTCACGATTATTTAGTTATTAATACAAGATACGATATAGAAGATGTACAGAAAAACACTATTCCAAATGAGGCGCATAATCCTTTCGGAGTTTTGATAAATGGAATTGGTGTATGTGATGGCTTCTCAAGTTCAATGCATTTATTACTTAATAAAGCAGGTGTTTCTTGTAAGAATATCTCAGGAGAAGGGTTTTCATTTAGTCAGGTTGAAAGTCATGCTTGGAATCAAGTCATGATAGACGGTCAGTATTATCATGTTGACGCTACGTGGGATGACCCAATACCGGATGAAAGTGTTCTTGGCGAGGATTCAAATGGGAATTCTAATAATGATTCCAATTATGAGAATCTCAAGAATGCAACATTAGATCAAAGTGGAATTAGTGGTCGAAATACTATTAGCCACGAGTATTTCAATATTTCTGATAACCAGATTATGGCAGATCATAATTGGGATAAAAACAGATTTAATAATATATGTGAATCTGATAATAATTCATTTAAGGAAAACTCTCAATATCCCAAAGTTTATCTAGGGAACGGTTGTTATTTGGTAATAAATATGCAAAAGATGTACTGCGTAAATAGAGTTAATGGAGAGATTATGAAGGTATGTGATGATCTTGCAATCTTTCCATGTAGTGATGGAGTATGGATATACTATTGTAGCTTAGGAGATAGCAGTAATCTTTATAAAAATTAAGATTGATGGAACAAGTAAAACACTAATTAGTGATGATCAAGTGTTATATATTAATCTTATTGGTGATTATTTATATTATGTTAGTTCAGAAAATGAAAATTCAAGAATATATAGAATTGATAAAAATACGAATCAAAAACAGGGAATATCAAATGATGATATTGTTACTTGGATGGCAATTGATAGTACTCAAATTTATTATAAGGCATTTGATCTTGGATTTAAAAAAGCTAGTCTAAATAGAATGAATTTGGATGGTACATCTAAAACTCAAATATCTAATGTTGAACCTTATGGTTTTATGATATCTAGCGATTCAAATGAAATTGATATTAGTTATTCGTTTGAAGAGAATGTTTTCGTGATAGCTGATTGGATTTATTACTCTAATAAATGTGATGGAAATAAAGTATATAAGATAAGAACTGACGGAACAAATAATACAAAAATTAGTGATTGTGCAGCAAGAATTAAGGAAATCGTCGGTGATTATATATATTTTATTGGAATATTAGATTCAAGCGATCAAACTAAACTATCAAAATATTGTAGAATTAAAACAGATGGTTCTACCTTAACTATACTAGCCTAAGGGCAGTTCTCTGCCCTTACTAAGAGTCCTTAGTCATTGAGTTAGATTCATTTATTCTTTCAATAAGAGTTGTTTTTCCAGTTTTTTCTTCGATTTCAAGATATACAGCATTAAATTGACATGATCCATGTGCGACCTCAAATTTTACAGGCATATGGGTTAAGAATTTCTGAATAACAATATCTCTATTAACACCTATTATACCTTCAGAAGGACCCGTCATGCCAACATCTGTTATGAATGAAGTCCCAAATGGAAGAATTCTTTCATCAGCAGTTTGAACATGTGTGTGTGTACCAATGACAGAACTTATTCTTCCATCAAAATGCCATGCTAGTGCACATTTTTCTGATGTAGCCTCGGCATGCATATCCACTATAACTATTTTTGCAGAGGTCTTTAAGTACTCAATTTCTTTTTCACAAGCTTTAAAAGGGCAGTCTATATTTTCCATATAGGTTCTACCAAGAACATTTATTATACCTATTTTATTTCTAGCATTACTTATAACAGTTGATCCTTTTCCTGGAGATCCATCCGGATAATTTGCTGGTCTTATGATTCTAGAATCTGAATCAATAAAGCTTAGGA
>CAVYEU010000099.1:0-14531 GCA_963767415.1 uncultured Eubacteriales bacterium | reverse complement strand
TATGATAAATTATAGTGGTGTTAATAAAAGGAGGCTTCTATGAAATTAATTAGATATCATTTTTTCGCGTTTTTATCAAGGATGAAGTACATAAACCGTTGGGGATTAATGAGAAATACACAATTTGAAAATATCCAAGAACACAGCTTCAAGTAGCCTTAATATCACATGCGTTGGCGGTAATTAATAATCAATTCTATGGTGGAAGTATTAACCCTGAAAGAACAGCAGTTTTAGGTATGCTTCATGATGCAAATGAAATAATAACAGGTGATATACCAACTCCTATAAAATATTTTAATCCGACTATAAGTATTGCTTATAAAAACGTAGAAGATATATCTAAAGCAAAATTGATCTCAATGCTGCCGGAAGAATTAAAGATCGTGTATTCAGATATTCTATTTGAGACAAATCTTGATAAAGAGTCTTGGGCACTTGTTAAAGCGGCTGATAAGATTTCAGCATATATTAAGTGCTTAGAGGAAGAGAAAGCCGGCAACAGAGAATTTAAAAAAGCACGTAAATCGATTTATAAAATAATTAACTTAATTGATCTACCAGAAGTAAAATATTTTATGAATAACTTTATCCAAAGCTTCGCTCTATCGATAGATGAACTTGAATAACATATTTAATATTATTTATGTAATTTTTTTTTTTATTATGAATAAAATTCAATGTAAATATAAAAAAGGTGGTGGTACCTAATACAACAAGTTCAAACCCTTATTTTTAAACATATTCTAAAAAATAAAAATATCTATTTTTTTTTGATTACTGTTTTAATAGTCGGGATTTCTGCAGGTGCTTTTTCAGTAAATGGCTTAAATAATATACAAAAAGAAGAACTTAAAAATTACTTTCAAAACTTTTTAAAGTTGTTTAACAACCAATACGTAGATGTTAATACCTTGTTTAAATTTTCCTTAATTGAAAATTTAAAAATTGTTACTTCTATTATGGATACTAGGTGTAAGCATTATAGGAATACCTTTAATTTCATTAGTAATTGCAATAAAAGGATTTATCGTTGGATTTAGTATTGGATTGTTGGTTGAATCATTAGGAATGAATGGAATATTTTCAAGTATTATTTTGTTTATTCCAAAAGAAATTATTATTATTCCCTGTATAATTGCATTGGGTGTAAATGGCTTAATTTTTTCACTTAATATTATTAGAAGAAAATCAAATAAGTATTTGCTACAAAGCAATTTCAAAATGGATTTTATAGCTTATTGTACATTTTCTTTATTTTTTACAGGTTTTATTTTTTTAGGTGTTCTTATTGAATCATATGTTATACCTGTTCTTGTAAAATTATATGATTCCTTTATATAGAATTAACAGGTTTTTCTTTTAATACTATATAAAATATATACTGCACTATGTCATTATACCCAAATACAATATTTAGGTCTAAGGAGTATAACTTTATGAATATTATTTTAGAACAATACGCAAATTTTTTAGAAGAAGATAAACATTTGGCAATAAATACTTTGCAATCATATAAAAGAGACTTAAAACAGTACATACACTATTTAAATGAAATTGGTATTGTTAACTTTGTTAATACAAATAAAACAAATATAGTTTCGTTCTTATCATACCTTCAAAAAAAAGGTCGTGCTTCATCAACTATTTCTCGAAACCTAGCTTCAATAAAATCATTGTATCATTTTATGTATAGAAATAAGATTATTGATACTAATCTTGCCTATGGACTTGAGACACCTAAGGTTGAAAAAAAGTTACCTAAAATCCTATCGACTCAAGAAGTAGTATTACTTCTTGAGCAGCCAAAGTGTACTGACTTAAAGGGATTGCGTGATAAAGCAATGCTCGAACTCCTTTATGCAACTGGTATTAGAGTTAGCGAACTTATTTACCTTGACATCACTGACATAGACTTAAAAGCAGGTCATTTAAATTGCAATAAATCTAATAAAGAAAGGATAATTCCAATTGGTTCAATTGCACAGGATGCATTAAACAAGTATATAAAAAATGCTAGAGGGCTACTCATTCATGATCCTATTGAAGAAGCCCTCTTTGTAAATATTAATGGAACTAGAATCTCAAGGCAAGGTTTTTGGAAAATAATAAAATATTATAAGAATCAAGCGAAAATAACTAAAGAAATTACACCGCATATTCTTAGACATTCTTTTGCAACACATTTACTTGAAAATGGTGCAGACCTAAGATCAATTCAGGAAATGCTTGGTCATTCGGATATTTCCTCTACGCAAATATATGCGCAGGTTGCAAAAATCAAACTAAAAAATGTTTACAAAAAAACGCACCCCCGAGCATAATTATTTTTATTTATAAAAGCTGTGGTCAAAATTATTTATTATTTTCTTTTAACCAATTAATATGCTATAATCAACAACGTTCGCAAAAATCCATCTTTGCGAATGTTGTGTAGTGTATAAGATTATTTTGAGAGAGAGATGAGTTTGATTGGATAAAATTTTAGATAAGACTAATTCACCAGCAGTTTTAAAGAACCTTTCAGTAAGCGAATTAGCAACTTTATCTAATGAAATTAGAGAATTTTTAATTGATAATGTATCAAGAACAGGTGGACATTTAGCTTCAAGTTTAGGAGTTGTTGAGCTTACTCTATCCCTTCATTATGTTTTTAATACTCCATATGATAAGATCATTTGGGACGTTGGTCATCAATCTTATGTTCACAAAATACTGACAGGTCGAAAGGAAAGATTCCATACATTACGTCAATTAGATGGGTTATCTGGATTTCCTAAAATAAAGGAAAGCATCTATGACTCCTTTAATACAGGGCACAGCAGTACTTCTATTTCAGCTGGTCTTGGGTTTGCAAGAGCAAGGGATCTAAAGAACGAAAGTAACTCTGTTATATCAGTTATAGGTGATGGCGCTTTGACAGGGGGTATGGCTTTTGAAGCACTAAATGATGCAGGCCGTTCAAATACAAATCTAATTGTGATATTAAATGACAATGAAATGTCTATTTCTAAAAATGTTGGCGGTATGTCTACTTACTTAAGTAATATTAGAACAGAGCCTTTTTATTTTAAGGTTAAAGAAGACATCGACCTAATATTAAATAAAATACCTGCAATTGGGAAAAGTGCAATAAAAGCGCTAGATTGTGTAAAAGGTACAATAAAATACATTTTAATGCCAGGTATGATTTTTGAGGAATTAGGGTTCAAGTACCTCGGTCCTATTGATGGACATGATTTTAACCAACTAAAAGAAGTTCTGACTCGCGCTAAAACTTTAAAAGGTCCAATATTAATTCATATATGCACACAAAAAGGTAGAGGGTACACTTACGCAGAAGAACAACCACATATATTCCATGGAATCTCTCCTTTTGAAATTGAAACTGGAGAAATAATTTCTAACGATGGATCTAGCTATTCCAAGTGTTTTGGAGAAAAAATAGTAAAGTTGGCAAAGGATAATAAAGAAATAGTTGCAATTACTGCTGCTATGCCACATGGGACAGGTCTAGAGTTATTTTCTAAAACATACAGCAATAGATTATTCGATGTAGGCATTGCCGAACAACACGCAGTAACCTTTGCTGCAGGATTATCTATAAATGGATTAAAACCAGTTGTAGCGATTTATTCATCATTTTTACAACGCGCATATGATCAAGTTTTACATGATGTAGCATTACAAAACCTTCATGTTGTTTTTGCAATTGATAGAGCCGGAATAGTCGGGGAAGATGGTGAAACTCACCAAGGAATATATGATATATCTTTTTTGCGCCATATGCCAAATATCGCCCTCCTTGCTCCTTGCGATTATAATGAACTACAAAAAATGCTAGAATATGCATTACTTAAGCACAATGGACCAATTGCTTTGAGATATCCCAGAGGGAAAGGACAAGAAAAACTATTTGAAACACCTGATATTAATCTTGGTAAAAGCTATCTTGTATCAGAAGGAACTGATATTACTATTTTAGCAGTGGGAAATATGGTTGAAACTGCCATGTCTTTATGTGATAAATTAAAACAGAACAATTTTTTACCTGAACTTATATATATTCGCTTTATAAAACCATTAGATACACAAATGATTATAGACTCAATCAAAAAAACAAAAAAAGTTATTACTATCGAGGATAACGTTAAAACTGGTGGATTTGGTAGCAGTATAGCAGAACTTTTATCAGAGCGAAATATGAATATTCCTCATAGGATATTCGGGTTTCCTGACGAACCAATACCACACGGATCAAGGACACAGCTATATAAAAAGTATGGACTAGATGATGAATCATTGTTTTTGGAAACATTGAGTATATTATCTTAATATTTACCAAATTCTTTATCCTCTAACAGCGTATTTATATCTTTGAATTGATGATTAGGCTTTGTAATGTTTGTATAATTAAGTTTATTAATTGAGTCTGTATTTGAGTTCCTATGATCGAATTCATAAAAACCATTGATCATCTCAGGGTTTAAGTCAGTATCTAAATTTGTTTGAAAATTAAGATTTTTCAGTCTAAATTTTCCAATCATTGTTTTTAATAACTTGGCTTGGTTAGACAGCTGTTCACTTGCAGTAGCACTGTCTTCAGATATCGCTGAGTTTGTCTGAGTTACTTTTGATACCTGTTCAATAGACTGATTGACCTGTGTTAGTCCCAATGCCTGTTCATTTGATGATGATGCAATATTTTCAACTAAGTTTGCAACACGGGACATGTCTTCTACTATTCGATTTAATGCTACCGATGTATCGTTGGCAATATTTGTTCCTACTTCAACTTTTCTTATAGCATTTTCGATCATTTCACTTGTTTCCTTTGCAGCATTTGCACTTCTTGAAGCTAGATTTCTTACTTCTTCTGCAACTACTGCAAATCCTTTTCCGTATTGCCCTGCTCGTGCAGCTTCTACCGCAGCGTTTAGCGCCAGTATGTTTGTCTGGAAAGCAATTTCATCTATAACTTGTATTATCTTTGAGATGTTTTGTGAGGACTTATTAATTTCTTTCATAGAGTTTAGCATATCATTCATTTGGTTATTCCCTTCAACTGCATGTTGCTTTGCATCAAGAGCAAATTCACTTGCTGATTTTGCATTAAATGCATTATCTTTCGTTTGAATTGAGATTTCTGTTATTGCTGCAGTTAACTCTTCAATTGAGCAAGCTTGAGTTGTCGCACCTGCTGAAATCACTTGGCTGTATTCTGAAACTTGTCCTGCACCTGATGCTACACGCTCAGCAGTTATATTTATCTCATTTAAGACGTCATTTAATGATTTTATGATTAGATTCAAGGAGTCTTCAATTTGAACAAAATCTCCTCTATAGTTACCCTTTATATCAAGTAATAAATCTGCGTTGGATATTTTCGTCAATACATCAGCTATTTCATTAATATATGATGAAATTGTTCCAATAGTAAAGTTTAAGGCTTTTTTAATTTCACCGAAATCATTTTTATAGTTTCCAACCATCCATACTTGTAAATTTCCTTTTGCCATCTCTTGAAGTACTGTAGAAGACTCTTTAATTGGTTCGATTACAGCATTTAAAGTATTGTTTACTCCTGATATTATTTTCCTGTAAACTCCCATAAAATTATCTTCATTACCCCTTTGATCAAGATTTCCTTCGATTGCTGCATTTGTTAGCGTTTCCATTTCATATACTAGTTTTTGAAGGGTTTCAACAACTAATTTGATGCTTTTTGATAAAACGTCATTGTCCGATTTTTCATTTATTTTTAAATTAAGATTGCCATGTGCTATTTGCTCAACTGTTGTTGCCTGATCTTTTATATTTAATATCATTATTTCTAAGGAATCTTTAATTCTTACAAAATCGCCACTATAGTTTTTCTTTATTTCGACAGCCAAATTAGCCTTTGATAGCTCATTTAATATATCTGAAATTTCTTCTACATATGCTGATAAAGTATTGATTGTTAAATTCATGTTGTTTTTAATTTCAGCATAGTCACCATTATAATCACCTTTGACTGTAACTTTTAAATTACCTTTTGATATTTCCCGCAACACTTGGGATGTTTCTTTTACAGGTTCAATCAATACATCTAGAGTTTTATTAACTCCATCAATTATTTCATAGTACCCACCCCTAAATTTATTTGCATTTCCTCTGACATCAATTTTTCCTTCAATAGCAGCACTTGTTAATATTTTGATCTCAGAAACAAGTTCCCGTAATGTTTCACGTACAAGTTTTATGCTTTTTGATAAAATATCGTTTTCTGAGTCTATATGTATATTAACTGTTAGATTGCCTTGTGCAATTTGTTCTACAATATGTGCTTTTTCTCTTGTATTTAGAATCATTGAATTTAACGCTTGGATCAACAAATTTATTTCTTTTACATTACATTTATCGATTTCAATATCCATTCTTCCTTGAGATATTTTTTCAATATAGACTATTATTTTTGTTATAGATTTAAGAACATTGTTGGCAATAGATCTATAAATAAAATATGCAATTATTCCAAAACTAATTAGGCAAATACCGAACAAGGCACAAGTAAAATTTAATTGACCATGCAGATATTCTAAAGACAAGCTATGTGATGTCTGAATTAATATTCTAAAAAGAATAGATCCAAAAACCAAAATTACAAGTATTGTAAGTGTAAATGATATATTTATTCTTTTTTGTATTGAATGCACGTTTCAATCACCTCTTCTTAGTCATTAAAAATAAGCAAATTATATTCATTGAGATATATTCTACTTGTTTTGAATAATACCTTCTCAAAATCGGTCTATTCACAAAATATTTTTAATTGTAGAATATTTTTGAATAAATTGGTATATAATTGAGTTTCCCAAATTGCCAATAAGAATTTTCTGTTTAAGCGAAACACTCTTGCTTTTTATGGGAAATGATGTCCCTTGAAATATTATGTATGATATCAACTCAGTAACAGGACTATCTATAGATGAAAATTTAGCCATATGTTCTTCTTTATATCCCATAGCTTTATGATAAAATCGATTATTAAAAAGAGGATTTTAGCAACTTCTGTTGAACTATATTCTTTGTTGAACTATATTTTAAAGTAAAAAATTTTACTAGAGAGGACAATGAACATGAAAAACAAATTACTCATAACAATTTTCATTTTTATCATTCCGATATTTTTCACTTCATATGTTCAAGCTGATAAAATAAATCCTCCTGAAGCTAAAACCGGAGTTATAGATCTATCAAACTGGGATTTTAATAAGAATGGTCAGGTTGAGCTTGATGGAGAATGGGAATATTATCCGGGCTTTCTACTTAACCCAGGCGAGCTATCGAATCATTTGGATATGTCCTTTCAAAAAATGAGGCTACCAAATAGTAATGAAACCGCTGAAGGTATCGATCGAAAGATATTTAGACCACAAGATGGAGCTGGAACGTATAGGCTTAAAATAAAACTAAATAATCCTAATACTATTATGGCAATCAATGTTTTTAGTATAAATTTTGGTAGTTACAAACTTTGGATAAATCAAGATTTGATCGACGAGAATCCAAATAGAGTATATGCACAAAAAATGTTTTCATTTAAACCAGAAAATAATTATTTCTATCTAACATTACAGGTAAAAGATATTTCAAGAAGCATAATAATTGATACCCAAGAAAATATGCTAAGAAATTTTGATGACCAGAATGTAGAGTTATCAATATTTTTATGTGTTTTATTTATTATGGGTATATATCATTTCTTCCTATTTGCATTTAGAAAAAGTGAAAAGTCACCTCTATATTTCGGAATCCTCTGTATTGCTGTTTGCCTATACCAAATATGTAGCAATTACTACTCATCTGGTCTCTACGATAAAGGAATTAATAATATTGTATACGAAATCATATTACACTCTGGTGAGTATATAAATCATCTTTTTTGGGAAACTGCAGTTGTATTAATCATTATAGCAATTTTACTCTATATGTTTGATATGTTCCGACCTGTAATTACAAATAAATTAAAAAAAATCGTCTATATAACCTTAAGTATTCAAATCTCTCTTACGGTTTTACTTACTATAAGTTTCTTTTGTAATCCACTCGGTAACAATACATTGGTAATAATATCGAATTTTTCTACTGCTCTTTTAGTAATATTTATTATGTATATTGTAATAAAAGCTCTATGCCATAGAATAGAGAACTCAATAGTAATCTTCATAGGGTTGCTATTTCCTTTTCTTGCTTGTTTTAATGATATTTTAAATGTAATAGGTATTTTAGATACTGGCAAATTGCTCGCACTTGGATTTTTTCTATTTTTCTTTTCACAAACAATCGCCATTGCACGCAAATTTTCTAAAGCATTTAGTGAAGTTGAAAATTTATCGTTGCGCCTCATGAATTTAGATAAATTAAAAGATGAGTTTCTAGCGAACACCTCTCATGAGTTTAAAACTCCAGTCAATGGAATTATTGGCATTAGTGAATCCTTAATAGATGGAGTAGCAGGTCCGCTTTCAAGCGGCGCTATTAATAACCTTCTCTTAATAGTATCTAGTGGTAAGCGATTATCAAGTTTAATTAATGATATTCTTGATTTTTCAAAACTGAAGAATAAAGATTTAGTTTTACAAAGTAAAAATATTGATATGCAACAGTTAGCAACAGTAGTTATTACTATTCTAAATTCAACCACTTTAAAGAAAAATATCAGATTAATTAATGAAATCAAAGAAAATACTATTGTTTATGGAGATGAAAATAGAGCCCAGCAAATATTATATAACCTTATTGGAAATTCAATAAAATTTACCGAAGAAGGTTTCATAAAAATATCTTGTGCTGAGAATGAAGACTTTAATGTAATATGCATTGAAGATACAGGAATTGGTATACCAAAAGAAAAATTCGATGATATTTTTAAGTCTTTTGAACAGGTTGATGGTTCGACCGCTAGAAAGTATGGGGGAACAGGACTTGGTCTTAGTATCACTAAACAATTAATAGAACTCCACGGTGGCAAGATTTGGGTTGAATCTGAAATAGGATATGGATCTAAGTTTTATTTTACACTTCCTAAAAGTAACGAAGGAGTTGGCATCTATCCTACTCAATCCATCGATACCTTATGTGTTGAAGAGACAAGCTCAAAAAAAGATTCAGCAATTGTTATTACTAAAAAGTTGACTTCAAATGATCAAATTAATTCAAATATAAATATTTTAGTTGTAGATGATGAAGCGATAAATGTTCAGGTACTTACAAATCAGTTATCATTGCAAAATTATCAAGTAGAAACTGCACAAAATGGAGCTGATGCTCTTGAAAAAATCGGATCAAACAATTATGATCTTATTTTGCTTGACGTTATGATGCCTAGAATGTCAGGCTATGATGTATGTAAAAAATTGCGTAATGAAAAAACTTCATTTGATTTACCAATAATACTACTAACTGCCAGAAGTCAACCACAAGATATAGTTGTGGGATTCCAAGTAGGTGCAAACGATTATATAACTAAACCATTTGAAAAAACTGAACTCATTGCTCGAGTCAATACATTATTATCATTAAAAAAATCAGTTAAAGAAGCAATCGAAAATGCAAGACTAGCAAACATAGATGAATTAACTGGACTGTATAATAGAAGACATCTTTTCGAATTAGCAGCCCGAGAATTTGAAGCAACACGAAGATATAGCAGAAACTTAACCGTAATGATGATGGATATAGACCACTTTAAAAAATTTAATGATACATACGGACATTCCGTCGGTGATGAAATATTGAAACTAGTTGCCAAAGCAATAGCAAGTAATGTTAGAAATTGTGATATTGTAGGCAGGTATGGAGGAGAAGAATTCAACGTAATTCTTCCTGAGACAGATATAGAAGGTGCAACGATTGTAGCTGAAAGAATAAGACAAGCAGTGGAAGATCGAAGGCTAGGAACTGAGAAATCTGAAGAACTCAAATGTACAATAAGTATTGGTCTTGCAAGGTATGGTAAAGAAAATAATATTGAAGAGTTAATAAAAAAAGCAGATGATATGCTCTATTTAGCTAAAGAAGGAGGAAGAAACAGAGTTGCTCTGTAAATGTGATATTCATTCTTGACATATATCAAATCCCTATGTTAGACTAAATTAGTCTTTTGCGGATGTGGTGGAATGGCAGACACGCTGGATTTAGGATCCAGTGGTTAATAGCCGTGGGGGTTCAAGTCCCTTCATCCGCATTAAATCAAACGGGAAGTATCGTCAAATTATAGTCAAAATAATTTCATCTTGTTAAAGTATCGTAAAAATTTTATGTTCTATATTATAATTTCCCCGCAAAGGGAAGAAGCTCTTATTGAGCTCCCTGATTTGTTACTGTTGATACTGTAGATTCGACTGTTTGCACTGATGCAGCTACAACTTTTACTGCTGGCACATTTGGTAACGCAACTGCTGTTGCTACTAATGTTGATGCCACTGGTGCTGATATTACTGGAGTTGTAATATTAAATCCCTTGCTAGCTTCAGGATTACTAATAACCCCTGCGAGTACTAACACTGTTAAAAGTGAATTAACAATTGCAGTATATTCGTCTGCAATTACATGTATACCTGCCATCAGATGTTTAACCTTGACGATTTATACTATGCAGTAGAACTGCTTATATGTGCCACTCAGTTAAATTAATCTACAAGGATATTTTATTGATTAATATGTTTCCTTCTGTATATAATAATACTAAAATAACATACAAAAGTTTTAATATAAATCAACTAGGAGGAAACCCTAATTTGTAGGGTTAATTAACTTATGATAATGAATGAACGAAAGACGGAAATAGTCGAATTTATGAGGGAAGAAGCATATAAGCCGCTCCTTTTAAAAGAACTTATGACAATATTAGAGGTCCCAAAAAAGGATGCAAATTTGTTTATAACGGTAATAGAAGAGCTCGAAGAAGAAGGCAAGATTTACAAGACAAACGGAAATAAGTATGGTGTGCCTGAAAGAATGAACTTAGTAGTTGGAACGTTTTGCGGAAATGATCGTGGGTTTGGTTTTGTAACACCGAATGAAACCTCAGGTGTAGATATATTTATACCAGCTAATAGTGTCAACAGTGCTATGCCAAATGATGTCGTTGTAGTAAGGGTTACCAAGAAAGCAATTTTAGATAAAAAAGCAGAAGGGGAGATTATTAAAGTTCTAAAGAGAATGAATACAAGAATTGTTGGAGCATTTGAAAGCTCAAGGAACTTTGGTTTTGTAATACCTGACGATAAAAAAATTGCAGGGGACATATTTATTCCAAAAAGTGAGTTTCATGGAGCTAAACAGGGGCATAAGGTAATTGTCGAAATAATAAAATGGGCTGATAGAAGAAGAAATGCTGAAGGAAAAATAGTTGAGATCCTTGGACATAAAAAAGATACAGGGGTTGATATATTATCAATTATCAGGTCCTACAATCTGGAGGAAGAATTTGAGCAAGCTGTACTCGATGAATTGGTTAGTATACAAGATGTAGTTACAAAGGATATGCTAAAAAAACGTAAAGATTTAAGAGATTTAAGGATGGTAACAATTGATGGAGAAGATGCCAAAGATTTGGATGATGCAGTGTCTATAGAGATATTATCAGATGATCAGTATAGGCTTGGGGTTCATATTGCTGATGTAAGTTTCTATGTTAAAGAAAACACGAACCTTGATAAAGAGGCCCTAAAAAGGGGAACAAGTGTATATTTAGTTGATAGAGTGATTCCAATGCTGCCTAAAAAATTATCAAATGGTATATGTAGCTTAAATCCAGGAGTTGATAGGCTTGCATTCTCAGTTATGATGGATATTGACTCAAATGGCAATGTTGTAAATCATGAAATATCTGAAAGCGTTATCAAAACAAATGAACGGATGACGTATACTGACGTATATAAAATTCTCGAACATAATGATGCAAGCCTATGTGAAAGGTACAATTACTTAATTAGTGACTTTAAGTCTATGAAAAGCCTTGCAGAAATTCTATATAAAAAAAGAGTTGCAAGGGGTGCAATTGATTTTAATTTCGAAGAACTCAAGATTATTCTAGATGAAAAGGGTATCCCAATTGAAGTTAAGAAGTATGAAATAACAATAGCCAATAAAATTATTGAAGAGTTCATGTTATTGTGTAATGAGACAGTAGCAGAGCACTTTTGTCGGCTGAACACACCATTTGTATATAGGATTCATGAAGACCCAGATCCTCAAAAAATCGAAGCATTAAATGATTTTGTATACAACTTAGGATATGCAATAAAAGGAATAAAAAAGATACACCCGAAGATGTTACAAGGACTGATTAAGGATGTTAAAGGCAAGAAGGAAGAACGGATTGTAAGTTCAGTAATGTTAAGGTCTTTACAAAAGGCAAAGTATAGTCATCAAAATGTTGGTCATTTTGGTCTTGCAGCCGAGTACTACTGCCATTTTACATCACCTATTAGAAGGTATCCTGATTTAATAATACATAGAATAATGAAAGAGTACTTAAAACAAAAGGTTAATAAAAAATGGGAATCGAGACTTAATGAATCATTACCAGAGATAGCTACGAGGTGTTCAATATGCGAACGTGCAGCAGAAGAAGCAGAAAGGGAAACTGAAGACCTGAAAAAAGTTGAGTACATGAAAAAATATGTTGGTGAAGAGTTTAAGGGTATAATTTCAAATGTCACTTCATTTGGAATGTTTGTAGAGCTTGATAATGCTATTGAGGGATTGGTAAAACTAAGCAGTATAGAAGATGATTATTACATTTACGATGACAAGCATTTCTGCCTAATAGGAGAGAGGAAAAAGAGAATATTCAGAATTGGAGATGAAGTACAAGTTACCTTGACCCGAGCAGATATTGAAGCTCGTGAAATCGATTTTGTTTTATCATAGATGAATAATACTGCTTAGAATGATATTTGCGCATAGTGGTTACTAAAATGGATTTATCAAATAAAGTGTGTAAATTATTTAAAATAATTTACACACTTTATTTGATAAATCCCATTTTTAATGCCTTTGTACGCTATTGATATAAAATTTATTCCTAAAGATTTATGGTGCTAACTTCTAAAGACGGGTTTTAATTAAGTATTTTTATAAATCGTTGTATATACTTTAAGAGCATCAGGGTCTAATCTAACATCAAACCTTTTATTAGACATTACTTATCTGACCTCCGAGCATCTTTCCATGAAATAGTTAACTCTGGGTTGTTTTCAAGGCATTCTATCCTTTGTAAGAGAATTGTTTCTTGTTCTTTAGCTTCTAATTCAGAAAGACGCTGATACATTTTTTCGTATTGTTCATAGTTAATCAAAACACAATCAACACTTCCATTTTCAGTAATAAACATAGGATAATCTTTAGTTCTCTTACGTAGACTACCAAAATGTTTTGATGCTTCTGATGATTTAATTAACTGATTATTAGTTATTTTTGGTTTTTCCATAACAACACCCATAATAAATATTCTCCTTTCTTAGTATATTCAGCTTACGGAAATATATACACTATAGATTTTTACGTATTATTCTCCGTAAACTAATTATAACATACGAGAATAATAAATTTCAATATGTATGAGACTATATAAAAAATATAATTAGGGTACTTTTGCCAAATAAAAACAATATTTATTTTTGAACAAGACTTAGACTTTCAATAACACAATGACCATTTTATTATATGGTTTTGAAATATAAATATCAGTCCTTTTGCTCCAATTTCGCCTATAACAGCATCTGGAGAGTGGTTTTCGTTTATTATTTTGTTTTCAATATATTTTGCCAATTTGTGGTCTTTTCCTATTTTTAAATTTGGACCCTTGTTTTTTGAGTTTTCTTCATAAACTTGCTGCCCTCTATCCGCACAATACTCAATTCTGAAGGTTAAATCACTATTTAATAATTTTACTTTCCCCTTTACTATTTCTCTTTGGATTGTTCGCACACTTTTTTTCGTTTTTACCGCTATTTCACGCGGTTTGAGACCTTCTTTCAATAAATCTTCTATTGTGTAGCGTTGTCTTTCTTTAAGGTGTTTATATTTTTTCAATTCTATAGTATTATTATCTTGACTCATGGTATTCTCCTTTGTTTTGTTTTTTGTAGTTATCAAACATTATACATTAGAGTTTACCATGAGTCTTATTTTTTCTATCTTGCGTCACTTTATTTTACAACTTACCCAAGATATTGAATTTGTGCAAGTGCCACTTGCACAAATAACATGGTATCATCATATGACATTAATGGACAAAATTAAATTAAATGATGAATACTTATGATATGTAGAAAAAACCGTTGAAGCAGGGTGGTCACGAGATATTTTTAGTTCATCAAATTGAAGGCAAGCTTTATGAGCGGCAGCTTTTAGCAGAAAAAACAACAAATTTTGAAAAGATATTATCTTCACCTCAGAGTGATCTTGCTATACAGACAATGAAAGATCCATATATCTTTGATTTTGTAGAAATGAGAAAAGGTATACAGGAACGA
>CAVYEU010000098.1:0-30277 GCA_963767415.1 uncultured Eubacteriales bacterium | reverse complement strand
AATGTATTGCTTAATAATCTAGTAAGTATTTAGTGAAATACTTTTGAAACTTATGGCTTCCCTCATCATTTTGGCTTCTGTGATGCCGCATACCTTTGTTGATCATTCGGACCACCACTTACTTTAGAACCATTATCACCAAGATTTATTTCGCTTCAATATCTCATTCATTATTCCGGTTTGGCTTCTGTGATGCCACATTCCTTTGTTGATCAGTCGGACCACCACTTCCTTTAGAACCATTATCACCAAGATTATTCTGCTTCAATATCTCATTCATTACACTGGGTGGAACTGATTTAAAGCCCATCTCCTTAGCTGCTGCTGTTGCTGCTTTTTTACTGATTCGCGTGACTGTGGTGGTGGTGCTGCTGTTCCTTCCGCCGCCGCCTCCTGTTGATCCTGCTGATGATGATGGTGTTGATGATGATGCTGATCCCGTTTCTGATGATGATGCTGCTGCTGTTGGTGATGATGATGCTGCTCCTCCTCCTGCTCCTGCTCCTGCTCCTGCTCCTGCTCCTGCTCCTCCTCCTGCTCCTCCTCCTCCTGCTCCTCCTCCTCCTGCTCCTGCTCCTCCTCCTCCTCCTGCTCCTCCTCCTGCTCCTCCTCCTGCTCCTCCTCCTGCTCCTCCTCCTTGACCACCACTCATTGAACTGCTTCCTTTTCCCATCTCATTCATTTTATTCATTATACCGCCAGCTGCACCTTCGTCTAATTCACCAGAATGCTCACCATGAAACTTATTTTGGCTGGTTCCTAGACCTCCTAAGGCTGCTCCAATTCCACTCATAAGTCCCTTCGCTCCGCCACCACCTGCCATACTACCTTTACCAAAATCGCTAACCGCATTACTCGCAGCTCTACCAAGATTACCCCCGTTTTCAAACATTGACTGCATACCTCCAAGTCCTCCTGATCCTCCTATTCCTTGAGCCGCTCCTCCGGTTCCCAATCCAAGCTCTTTGACTAATTCTTCCGTTCTGTCACAAATATTCATCAAGCCAACTAACATAGCTATTGCAATAATACCTGTAGTAATATTACCTTGCATTGCTAAGTATTCTCTATTATGAAAAGAACATATGCATAAAAATATTGCGAATTGTGCAAATTGTACTACACTATTCCCAATTAACATTTTCAGCCAGCCTTGAAAATATGGTCTCGTAGCCTTTGAAACACCGCAAGCGAAGGCTATTGGTGCAAACATTGTCAAGACAACAGACAGCATTCTCCTTTCAACAAATTTAAAACCTAAGAGAAGCATCTTGTATGCTATTAGTAAATCCAATAGAATATTTACTATGGCCTGAATAGCATTTTGGCCTATACAACCCATTATCATCGTAGCTATTTCTGATGGATCCGAATAAGCAAAAGAAGAGAAAAGCGTAGTATTGATTTTATTTACCACTAACATATATCTATAAACTAAATCAAAAACAAGTAAACATAAATCTTTAGCATACATCATTAAAAATCCAAAAAGAATAGCCCTTAAAGCTAACCTCCATGGCTCATCTACTTCAAAACCCAAATATGCTGTCATAGACTTAAGCATTTGAAACGTAAAAATTAGGATAAACAGTGAAAGACCTATTATCAGCATATAGTGATAGCCTTGTTGTAAAAACTGATATTGTTCAAATATATTTTGTAAAGACACCGAAGATATGACAATACTTCTAAGTAGTAAACTTAACATATCAAGCAATATCATAGCAATTATTCCGATTCCAATACTCGCAAGAGTAATTAGAGGACTTATCATTAGACTTACAACAACATTTATAACAAACTCAATTATAGGACTCAATATACTCATTAATAGGTTCATAATCGATTGAAAAATAGCATCCATAAAAAACATCACATCCCTTTTAAATATTCTCAAGATACTTAGGAACAGCTAAAAAATAAGCCTTTGGGCTCTTTGAACATTTTAAAATATACTGCACTAGGTCACAAAATAACATTTTTGCGACCGTTAGTGTATGTTAATACTTGCCTCATTAAAAAAATTATTACCTCAGCAAGTATAATTAAAAAAACAGCTAAAAAATAAAACCAATTCTTAAAGCCGAAATTTTTTAAAATTACTACGTCATCACTTGCAATAAAACAATTATTGCGCGTTTTTTCCTTGTACTTTAAAAAATTGTAAGCTTTAAAAACTGATTTTATTATTTAACTGTTCCTAATGGTATGTTTTCTTTATGCCTAATTGAAGATTTACATATATTTTCTTTGCACTTTTACAATCTTAAGAGTATTACCCCATGAGCTTTCATTTTAAAGTTTATTTTTTTTTACTATATTTTTATTATATCAGCTAAGTAGTTTAAAAACAATAAGTTTTTATCTCCACGGGACGGCAAAATCATGAACCCGTTATTTACCAACTCCTTTGTTTAGGAGTCTTTTTAAAATGCCATTTCAGCACAATATTTAGAAGGAAAATCTATTTTTTGGTGTGCCCTCGGCAGTGTAAAATAGTGTAGAATTAGATAATTTTGCTAAACCGAGGTTCAGACCAACGTTCAAACAACGAACCCTTCGACTAAAAACCTTGTTAGCGAGAATGTCAGGGGACGGTTCCTTGACACTCCCGTCAAACTATGGTACAATTTTTTTAAATAAACTTTTAAATAAACTAATGACGAAGATTGTTTTATGCCCAGAAAAGTGAGAACACAAAGTAAAAATGGCATATACCATGTAATGCTACGTGGAAACGAACGAAAAAACCTATTCTTGGATGACAAGGACAAACAAAGTTTTATAAATACTTTTAAACGTCTGATGGAACATGAGCATGCAAATAAAGATAAAAATGAAAAGATGTTTTTTATATATGCCTATTGTTTGATGGATAACCACATACATCTATTGATAAATCAGGGAAAAGACACAATATCAAGAATTATAAAAAGAATAGGGACAAGTTATGCGTATTACTTCAACAAGAAATATTCAAAAATCGGACATCTCTTTCAGGATAGATTCAAAAGTGAGCCTATAGAAAATGATAGTTACTTACTGGCAGTAACGAGGTATATTCATAATAACCCCGTTAAGGCAGGTATAGCAGATCTCCCATTTCAATACCGCTGGAGCAGTTATATTGATTATATAGATGATAGCCGAGCAGATGATTTTGTAGAAACAAGTAGCGTCCTGGGTATATTTTCAATGAATAAACATAAAGCAAAAGAGTTATTCAAGAAATTTAGCCAGCAAAATGATTCAGATGTATTTATTGATTATAATGAGTTATTTGAAGAAAAGGTTCTTAAAAATAGAAAAGATGTTGAAAGGTTTATAGAAAGCTATTTATTAGAGAAAGGACTAAAAAGGGAAGAATTAAATGATGTTACTAATAGGGCTGTTAGGAATCAAATGATTTGCGAGTTGAAAGAAAAATCAAATTTGTCTATCAGGCAGATAGCAAATACTCTAGGAATAGACCGCGGGATAATTCAAAGAATCAAAAAATTATCGTGACAAGGAACCGTCCCCTGTCACTACAAATAAGCTGATACGGCGGTTTATCCCAAAAGGAACAGATATAGGCAAAATAAGTAATAAAATGGTAAATAACATCGAAAAATGGATAAATAATTATCCTAGAAAAATATTAGGTTATAAGTCAGCAAATGATATAGCAGCATAAACCTGTGGATTTGATGGATAAGTAAGCATGGGACATGGATAAGATATTGAAAATTATGGACAACAAAAACCATGTTGACCACAATTTTCCAACATCTTATTCACATCCCATAAACGCTCACTTACCCACAAGCTCCACAGGTACGACTACAACTACTACTGATATTATTTATTATATAGAATTAAATAAAAAACATTAAAATCTATTAAAAATCATGATAAGCTGAGAAAAACTACGAAAAATCATGATAAGACTATGCTACAAACATTAGAAGCCATATAAAGGATTATTTACCAGAAATTTCTACGTCACTTAATATTGCAATTTATATTTGAAAAAGAAATTAAGAAAATGTTTTGAAAAAGAATAAAAATTTTATATAATATAGACAATAATTTAAGTACTTTTGGAGGCCATGATTATGATTAGAAAATTGATAAGCTTTGACTGGGCAATGAAAAAACTTCTTAGAAGCAAAGCAAATTTTGGTATATTAGAAGGTTTCTTGAGTGAGTTGCTATTAGAAGATATAAAAATACTCGATATTCTTGAGAGTGAAGGAAATAAAGAAACAAAAGATGATAAATTCAATAGAGTAGATTTGATAGCAAAGACTCATACAGATGAAATAATAATTATAGAGCTGCAGATAGAAGCAGAGTGGGATTTTTTATCCAGACTACAATATGGTGTAGCGAAATCTGTTACTGAACATATGGTAAAGAACGATCCATATCATAAGATAAAGAAAGTATATTCAATAGGAATATTACATTTTGATATTGGGCACGGTTCAGATTATATATACCATGGAACAAATGAATTTAAAGGGATACATAATAACGATATTTTAGGATTGACAGACTTTCAGAAAGAAAAGTATATGAAAGAAAACATTTATAATATTTTTCCAGAGTACTATCTAATTAAGGTTAATAACTTTGATAATATTGCAAAAAATACATTGGATGAGTGGGTATACTTCTTAAAGAATTCTGAAATTAAAGATGAATTTACTGCTAAGGGAATGAATGAAATTAAAGAAAAATTAGTTGAAATGAATTTACCTCCTGAAGAAAGAATCGCATATAATAGATATAAAGAAGATTCACATTACCAAGCAAGTATGTTTGATTCATCTTATGGCTTAGGTCATCATGTAGGTGAAAAAAAAGGATTAGAGAAAGGATTAGAGAAAGGATTAGAGAAAGGATTAGAGAAAGGATTAAAGGAAGGTAAAATAGAAGGAGAAAAAGAAGGAGTTAGAAAAACTGTTATAGGTATGATTAAGAAAGGTTTAGATGATGAACTTATTTTAGCATGCACAGATGGTTTGACTAAGGATGAGATATTGAAAATCAGGGCTTCCTTTGCAATAAAATAAATATATTTGAGTTTCGCACCTTGAAAAATCAGCCGAAAAACCATATAAAAATTTTATAGAAAAGCCTCAATTAAAAGAAGGTAGAGAAGAAGCAATCCCTAGTCCTGAGATTGCTTCTTCTCTACCTTTTATGCATCTTTTATCCTTATTTTAGGAGTAAAACTATCTTACTAATCAAGGCTTATAACGACTTCGTAAATAGCTCATGGGAATGTCAGGGGGGACGAATGTCAGGGGACGGTTCCTTTTGACACTCCATCAAACTATGGTACAATTTTTTTAAATAAACTTTTAAATAAACTAATGACGAAGATTGTTTTATGCCCAGAAAAGTGAGAACACAAAGTAAAAATGGCATATACCATGTAATACTACGTGGAAACGAACGAAAAAACCTATTCTTGGATGACGAGGACAAACAAAGCTTTATAAATACTTTTAAACGTCTGTTGGAACATGAGCATACAAATAAAGATAAAAATGAAAAGATGTTTTTTATATATGCCTATTGTTTGATGGATAACCGCATACATCTATTGATAAATCAGGGAAAAGACACAATATCAATAATTATAAAAAGAATAGGGACAAGTTATGCGTATTACTTCAACAAGAAATATTCAAGAATCGGACATCCCTTTCAGGATAGATTCAAAAGTGAGCCTATAGAAAATGATAGTTACTTACTGGCAGTGACGAGGTATATTCATAATAACCCTGTTAAAGCAGGTATAGCAGATCTCCCATTTCAATACCGCTGGAGCAGCTATGTTGATTATATAGATGATAGCCGAGCAGATAATTTTGTAGAAACAAGTAGCATCCTGGGTATATTTTCAATGAATAAACATAAAGCAAAAGAGTTATTCAAGGAATTTAGCCAACAAAATGATTCAGATGTATTTATTGATTATAATGAGTCATTTGAAGAAAAGGTTCTTAAAAATAGAAAAGATGTTGAAAGGTTTATAGAAAGCTATTTATTAGAGAAAGAACTAAAAAGGGAAGAATTAAATTATGTTACTAATAGGGCTGTTAGGAATCAAATGATTTGCGAGTTGAAAGAAAAATCAAATTTGTCTATCAGGCAGATAGCAGATAATCTAGGAATAGACCGCGGGATAATTCAAAGAATCAAAAAAATATCGTGACAAGGAACCGTCCCCTGTCTAAGTTGCAATAAAGACTTTACAGAATTAGATTATAAACAAATAGATTTATATAGAAATTTAAAAAAAGGCACCTAAATGAGTATAGCTCATTGTCCTCTAAGAGATATGATTTCGTCTTTGATACCTTCTTCAAATGATATTGGTTTATACCCAAAATCATCTTGTGCATCTTTATAAGAATAAGATTTATCTTCGTTAAGCCGCCTAAGTTGTTCAACAGATATTTGGGGTGTTTTGACTAATAGTTTGCAAAAGAAGCAATATATTACTCCTAATACTAAAGAAAGTCTATATGGAATAAATATGAATTTAATCTTAGGATTAACAATACTTGCAATTAGAAAAAGGATATTCCTGTAGCTCAATATACTTCCACCGGATAGACAATAGGATTTATTTTTTATTGAAGGTTTATTTAAAACCAAAACTATTGCTGTAGCTAAATCCCGGGCATGAATAGGCTGCATAAGATTATTACCACTCCCAAAAACAGGAAATACTTTGTGGTTTTTAATATAACCAATCAGCTTATGCATATTGTAATCTAGATTTGAACCATAGATCATTGTAGGCCTTAAGATGATATAATCAATCTTGCATTGATCAAATAGATAGTTTTCAATTTTTTTATACTCTTTTGCGTAAACCCCAAACCTTGAGTATATCCCAGTTGTATGAATAAATATTATTCTTTTTACAGATGAGTTCTTTGCAAAACTTAATACTCTTTCAGAGTACAAGATTCCTGCTAAATGGATAATGGTGTCAACATCTCTCATTGCGTCCTTTAGCGCCTTATCATTCTGTATGTCCCCGAAAATAAGTTCAGTATCATATTTTTTTATCTTTTCTAAATTCAGACTATTGATTCTTACTAAGCATTTGATATCGTAGCTTATCTTAGAAGAAGATAGCTCTTCAAGTAAAAACAAACCAGTATGACCTGATGCACCTATTATAAGTATCATAATTATACCTATCTTAATCTTTCTTATATTAATCTTTCTTATATTAATCTTTCTTATATTATGACATAAATAAGCCTATTTTTCTGTCTAGTTTTCGTTATGTTTATTCAAATATTTTAGTACAAAATCAGTATACTTCTTACGAGTATTTGACAGTTAAATACTGAAGTGCTTCAAAAATACGTTTTGAAAAAGAAATTAAGAAAATGTTTTGAAAAAGAATAAAAATTTTATATAATATAGACAATAATTTAAGTACTTTTGGAGGCCATGATTATGATTAGAAAATTGATAAGCTTTGACTGGGCAATGAAAAAACTTCTTAGAAGCAAAGCAAATTTTGGTATATTAGAAGGTTTCTTGAGTGAGTTGCTATTAGAAGATATAAAAATACTCGATATTCTTGAGAGTGAAGGAAATAAAGAAACAAAAGATGATAAATTCAATAGAGTAGATTTGATAGCAAAGACTCATACAGATGAAATAATAATTATAGAGCTGCAGATAGAAGCAGAGTGGGATTTTTTATCCAGACTACAATATGGTGTAGCGAAATCTGTTACTGAACATATGGTAAAGAACGATCCATATCATAAGATAAAGAAAGTATATTCAATAGGAATATTACATTTTGATATTGGGCACGGTTCAGATTATATATACCATGGAACAAATGAATTTAAAGGGATACATAATAACGATATTTTAGGATTGACAGACTTTCAGAAAGAAAAGTATATGAAAGAAAACATTTATAATATTTTTCCAGAGTACTATCTAATTAAGGTTAATAACTTTGATAATATTGCAAAAAATACATTGGATGAGTGGGTATACTTCTTAAAGAATTCTGAAATTAAAGATGAATTTACTGCTAAGGGAATGAATGAAATTAAAGAAAAATTAGTTGAAATGAATTTACCTCCTGAAGAAAGAATCGCATATAATAGATATAAAGAAGATTCACATTACCAAGCAAGTATGTTTGATTCATCTTATGGCTTAGGTCATCATGTAGGTGAAAAAAAAGGATTAGAGAAAGGATTAGAGAAAGGATTAGAGAAAGGATTAAAGGAAGGTAAAATAGAAGGAGAAAAAGAAGGAGTTAGAAAAACTGTTATAGGTATGATTAAGAAAGGTTTAGATGATGAACTTATTTTAGCATGCACAGATGGTTTGACTAAGGATGAGATATTGAAAATCAGGGCTTCCTTTGCAATAAAATAAATATCCTTGAGTTTCGCACCTTGAAAAATCAGTCGAAAAACCATATAAAAATTTTATAGAAAAGCCTCAATTAAAAGAAGGTAGAGAAGAAGCAATCCCTAGTCCTGAGATTGCTTCTTCTCTACCTTTTATGCATCTTTTATCCTTATTTTAGGAGTAAAACTATCTTACTAATCAAGGCTTATAACGACTTCGTAAATAGCTCATAAAACAGAGTGTATAATTTCTCAATATTATTCACATACTAAAAATGTGGATAGAAAATTCTGTGGATAATGTTAATAACTCTGTGAATAAGTATGTTTAGGTTGTCTCATTTGTGTATAACTGTGGATAACATTGTTAGTTTTTCAACTTAGTATGAGCTTTATCGACAAAACTTGATTTTGAAAATATACAACTATTTATACTTAGGAACAGCTATCCCTATGCTTTTATCTTAACTCGGATCTTATCATGCTCCAATAATCCGGGTTCTCAAGACCTAACCTCCATATCGCTACCCCTCTAATATTTAGACTATCAACTAGATCCAGCTTATAAGATATGCTTTGAGCATTTTCAAACCAGACTGTATGCAAAACACTATTTGCATCAGTATAACTATAATACGGTGCTTCTGAAACATTGTCCCAAAATATTTGTGCGTTATTATTTGTTGCAATCGAATAACAGCTATCAATCGAATAAGCCTTCGTCCCATAGCTTGACCAATCATAGCCATATGCCGCTAAGCCAAGATATATCTTATCTGCCGGTATCACAGTAATTGCATAGTTTGCTACGTCAGTAAACCATTGAATAGATGCTATTGCTCCCGGGCTACCATTTGGATAGTGTTCATCATAGGTCATTATCATTATATAATCAGCATACTGAGCGATCCCTGCATAATCATATGCATAGTCCCAGGTATCTAACGGGCTATCCTCAGTCTTGGCCGGAACAGAAACTGAGACCCCATAACCCAATGGTTTAAGACACAATGAAACTTGTGCAATGAAACTTGTGTAATTATTTCTATCGCTAGAATATATTTCTTCAATATCTATATTGACACCAGAATAATTATTTGTACTCAGTACTGATATAATATTGTCTATTAAATTTTGTCTATTAGCATTACTCTCAAGTAAGGTCTGAGCAACGTTTCCATCGAAATTATTTCCTATCATTAGTGATGGCTTAATGTTATTGTTATTTGCGTAATTGATCTGATTAGTTGGCACAAGCCCGGTAAGTGTCCCAAAACCGTCTGTAGTATGTGTAGCAGTGATAATTCCATCTAGTGCCGTAGTATTACTTACCATTGAGTTATATGAAGAATTGTCACCTATATAATTATATGCTGTATAACCTAGTATATTAGCTGGTGGTATCGGTATCGGTGTTGGTGTTGGTGTTGGTGTTGGTGTTGGTGTTGGTGTTGGTGTTGGTGTTGGTGTTGGTGTTGGTGTTGGTGTTGGTGTTGGTGTTGGTGTTGGTGTTGGTGTTGGTGTTGGTGTCGGTGTTGGTGTTGGTGTCGGTGTTGGTGTTGGTGTTGGTGTTGGTGTCGGTGTTGGTGTCGGTGTTGGTGTCGGTGTCGGTGTTGGTGTTGGTGTCGGTGTTGGTGTTGGTGTTGGTGTTGGTGTTGGTGTCGGTGTTGGTGTCGGTGTCGGTGTTGGTGGTCGGTGTTGGTGTCGGTGTGGTGTGGCTTCGGTGTCGGTGTTGGTGTTGGTGTCGGTGTTGGTGTTGGTGTCGGTGTTGGTGTTGGTGTCGGTGTTGGTGTCGGTGTCGGTGTTGGTGTCGGTGTCGGTGTTGGTGTCGGTGTTGGTGTTGGTGTCGGTGTCGGTGTGGTGTCGGTGTTGGCTTCGGTGTTGGTGTCAGTGTCGGCGTTGGCTGTCGGTGTTGGTGTTGGTGTTGGTGTTGGCTTCGGTGTTGGTGTTGGTGTCGGTGTCGGTGTCGGTGTTGGCTTCGGTGTCGGTATCGGTGTTGGTGTTGGTGTTGGTGTCGGCGTCATTATTTTTGGTTCAACTCCATATATTAGACTTCCATTCGAATAAACTGTTATATTATTTGTATCAGCATAAGTTGTAGCTGAAGGATTAAATGAATAATCATTAAATTGATTATATTGGGACCAATCTGACTTTGCAACCCTTGATTGTATTTCTACATAATTTCCAGGGGATAAAGAACCCGCAGTACTTCCAAAGCTGATTTCAAGATAGTAATCTGCATTTGAAGTCGCAGCTTGCATTTTATAAAAAGATCCAACCACATTTGATGCTCCTATATTAGACCAATCACAATAGAAATTCTGAGCCGCTTGGCTATCAATGGTATAGTAATACCTTACCGTAATTCCAGACATAGGAACTACACTTTGACCTGTATTAAATATTTTGAAAAATGGATATATAGTATTACTAAAATTCGCTGTACAATAGTTAAAAGATTGTGCTTTCATTTGTACTGTTCCTGTTGTGTTTGTCGCATACCCCTCCTTTACATTAAATAATGAACTATCTATCATTACCAAAAAACATATAAGAAAAATAGTGCAAGAAAAAAGCTTACTTTTTTTCATAAAATATCTCCTCCTAAATTAAAGCACCATTAAACAACGAACTTAAATTTCATTATTTAATGGTGCTTTACATAATTAAGTTACAATATAATTATATAAATTTTGGTGTTTTAACAACAATAAGGAAAAATAGCTATATTCCTAGTCCTTTTGGATCATTGAATTATGTATAAATATTTATTTTTTTAATTAAAGGTAGCTGAAATTCTGACCTTAAAACAGCAGTTTGGTATCAGCAGCTTAGTAATAAAAGAAGAAATCAATCACTGTATTGAAAACAGTAGCGATAAATAGGAAATTTATGTTCTTATAAAATTTATTAAAATCCCTCTTTAAAACCTACATATTCTGTGGTATTATAAATACATAAGGTTCTAATCATATATCAATATAAAAACTAATGATGATAATAATAAATATATATGTATAAATTGAAAGTGAGGAGATTTTTATGCCACCACTTAAACATAAGCGATCTAATTCAGAACCATTTACGCCAGTCTCTATGCTTAAAGAATTAGATGAATCAGTAATTTCCACAATTACACATAGACGAACTTCTTCAGCGTCAGTTGCAACGGACTCTATGCGTGCAACAGCTTCCCAAGAAGAAGAAATAAATGTTACAAGCATTGATCTTCACGAAGAACAAGAATTAGCTATATCTGAAGAATCTGATGTTAGTGATGTAAGTAATGTGAATATTAAAAATATAGAAAAAATATTAGAATCCGCAAGACAATTAAAAATAGATATTGAAAAAGAAAGTGCAGAACCTCAGTCAGAAGTTAGTTCAGGCAAAACAGAAGAAGAGAAAAAAATCGAGCTAGCCAAGCAAAGAATAGATTTTGAAAAAGAAATGAAAAGGCTATCTACCGCATTATTAGTAGAAAAAAACAGCCTTGATCCTGTTGAATATAAGAGATTCATGACAACTAGAAAAGAATTGATTTTTGAAAATTCCTTTAGAGTAAAAAATAAATTAGAAATAGCAAGACTAGAATTAGAGAAAATACAACCTGACTTTGATCCAGAACAAATAAAAATGATGACGCGTGAAAGACTAAGACTTCTAGCTGTACAAGAATTAACTCAAGATACTGGTGTTATTATAGGAAATGGCAGCAATAATTCTTTTAAATTTAGTGATTTAAAGGATTCTGATTGTAAACTAAGTATTGTAGTAATACATGATGCATCTGATGAAAAAGCATGTGAGATCCGAATTCGCAAAGATAACTCAAATGGTACTTCAGCGGACTTCTTCTTTAAAGCTATCCAATCACCAGATAATAAAACATTTAACTTTGAAAAAATTGATACGGTAGCACCAATTCCCCAAGCATTACTGGATACTGGGAGAACACTAACATTGACCAATATTAAGGAAGAAACTGAAAAACTTTCCGATAATATCAATACTAAATCAATAAATTTAGATAAACGATTAGAAGTATTAGCAAACCTAAAAAGAACCTCCTATGACATAACATTAGACAACGAAACTTCTAAATCAAAAAATATATCTACTGCTAATGATTTAGAAGCAAACTTTGATAATGGAATTGATAAGATTAAAATATTACAAGACAATAAAATATATAAAAATAAAACAGAATATATGAATCTCCTTAACGGTATAAGCGTTGATCCGGCACTACCACCTAATAGTCCTCCTCCTCTTACACTTGATAACTCTCGTACAGCAAATGTTGCTACTAACCCAGTTGCACCAAATACACCAGCTTTACAAGGTTCAACATTACCACCAAAACCACAACGCTAACAATACATAGTTAGAAAAAATAATAAATCGATACCTATAAAGCCCAAAGAAGATGACTCCTGCTTCATACAGAAATCATCTTCTTTATATTTTTTCGTTTTTTTATCATCATTGTTTACTAAAATACTACAAAAACTTGCTCCTTATCCCCCTACTTTAGCATAAAATGTTAAAAATCTAATAAAAACTTGTTTACACTTCTTTAAATAATTGATACAATTGGTATAGATAAGGGGGATCACAAAAAGATGATAAAATCTCAGGACATTTTAGGGTTGCCGATAATTTGTATATCTGAAGGGCTAGAAACAGGTCAAGTCAAAGATATAATAATAGATAGTAGCAATTTTAAGATTAGTCATATTGTTATAGATAATGGGATACATCTATTAGATGCCAAAATCCTCAGTATTGATAATATTATTAGTATAGGCTCTGATGCTATTACTATTGAGAGCGATGATTCTATTTCTTCTCTAAGTAAAGAATCAAGAGTTATAGAACTGCTTCAAAAAAATATTCAGATTAGGAACTTAAGTATATTAACAAAAAAAGGTAAAATCCTTGGAAAAACAGGAGATTTTTTTGTCAATGAAGATGATTCATGCAGGATCACGGATATTGAATGTATACTAGATTCTGATGAGGCAAAACTAATTCCAAATTCTAGCTTAATTACATTGGGTAAACACTTTGTAATAGTTGAGGAAAATGCTCTTAATCAGCTGAGATCCAGTCCATCAGCAGCTAATTTATGTGAAGTACCAGTATTTATTTCACCAACAGAACCTATAGAAATCATTGATTCTGTTGGAGTAGTTAATGTCCCTGAACAAGATCAGGGTGAAAAGAATGTATCAAATTTGTTTAAAGAAAAACAAAAAGAATACTTAAAAGATAAAAAAGCTACAAAAACAATTCTAGCAAAAAATGGAAGTATTATTATAGATGAAGGTGAAGTCATTACAGAAGAAATAATTGGCTTAGCTGAATCAAATGATAAACTGATAGAGTTAGTTATGAATAATAAGGTATAAGGGTTATTTAAAAACGTGCATTATTATTTTAAGAGTACTAAGTAATAAATTTCTAAATAGTAAATCAATAAATCAAAATGGACGTGAAATTTTTGTTTTGCTTTTTTAAACTTAAGCCAAAATTAGCAATATTTTGTATTCTTCTCATACAAAGTGTATTTACAATATTAATAAGTATGTTTATTTTCTTTTATTTGCATACTAATAATATAAAAAATAATTTTATACTTATAAAATACGCGAATCATAACGAGTTCAAGATAAATTTTGATGAAATCGGACTACAAATTAATTGTGATAATTTATTAACATACATTTCTAACATAAATAAAACTAATCCGTATAAAACTGCAATTATAAATAATTTCACACTAAAAAAGAAATATACTTATCCTGAAATCACTATAAATCAAAATTATCTTAATAATAAACTATTAGTGTTGGCTTCTCTCATTAATACCCCTGTTATTGATGCTGATATCGCTTTAATAAACAACAAAATCGTCAAACACCATGAGGCAGTTGGCCAAAAATTAAATACAGCTTTATTAGCATCAAAAATCTATAATGAATTGAAATACAATTTAAATATTACCATTGATTTAAATGCTCCAGATAACGGTCTAGTCGATACTCTTCACCCTAAAATAAGTGAAAGCGACCTAAGCCAAATAAATCAAGTTATTGCTAAATCTACATCTAAAATCTCTCCTTACGAATTTGAATCAGTAAGGTTTGCCTCTATGGCCGTAAATAAAGTGTTAGTAGCTCCATACCCTAAAAATAATGAAATAAATACTGAATTCTCCTTTAATAAATGTCTACAAACATTCGATGGTATCGTAAAATACAACAATGAAGGTTATAATCAGGTTGCTTCTGAAATTTTTAATGCTTTATTAAAATGTGGTATAAGTAAAGATGAGATGGTTTTCTTTAAAAATCCCAAAAACAGTATAACTTATGAAAAATATTATCCTGAAATAAAGATACTTGGAAATAATTTAGACTTTAAGTTTAAAAATACAAAAAAACATCCGATAATTATATTTACAAGTATATTAAAGGATAACTTGAATGTCTATATCGCTGGATAACTAGGAGATGATTGCTATTCTTATTTCAGAGCATGCATTAGATTTTAAATGTTCTATGTGTGGAGGATGTTGTTCCTCGTGGAAAATTGTAATCGACGATAAAACAGTAAAAGAATATCGAAGTATGATCAATAAAGATAAATTTCTTCAAAAATACTTATTCTTTACATACCATAATAATGAACACTACTTACTTTTAGAGCATCCAAATCCAGTGTTTAATCTTATCAGATATCTTTATGAGATATTTAAATGTAGAATCTCTAAGGAGTTTGAATATTTTCTCCCTAGTCTTTCTAAAAAGTATTATTTCCTTGGATATCATATTATGAACTTTATAGATCGCAAAAATATCTTTAAAGAGTTTGATTTACTTTGCACACGATGTAATATGCTTGGAAATGATAATTATTGTTATATCCATAAAAAATATGGTTCAGAATATCTATCAGATATTTGCAAAACATATCCCAGAGCATTCGTTTCAGTCAATGATGAATTACAAGTCTCAATGTCTTACTCATGCCCTACAGCTGCGCAGTTGCTGCGATCGAAAAATAAGCTCAAATACATAAATTTATCCAAAGGTCTTGATGAATTTATACCTAATGCTCGTTTTGAGGTAAAAATCGATTCAGATTATAAAGAGTTGGAAAAAATCGCAATTAATATTGTACAGGATCGTTCAAAAGACTTATCAGCAAGATTTAAAGCATATAGTCTCGCTATTAAATTATATGATTTAGAATATTCATACTCAAATGAACCTTGGGGTAAACATTTAACCGAGGATTTAGAGTGTTTTAATGAAAAATTAAATAAGTCTTTTCCTAAAATTCAGTCAATTAAATTTGATCCCTTAAAAATGTTGGGTTTCTTAAAAATCACTTTACAAATGATCGGACTAATCAGATTTGGTCAATCAAAAGAATTTAAGTTTTTTCAACATATTATTTATAACTTAAATACACTGTTTGATGATGACCTAGATGAAATAAAAGCCTCAATATTTGAAGATGCATACTTAGAATACTATTTGCCATACGAAAATAATATTTCTCATATTTTTGAAAACTATATAACCAATATTATTTTCTTTAAGCATAAAAATGGTATGAGTCACCGTGATAAATTTATAGAAGTTTCATTTATATATACCTTAGCCCGTTTTCTTATCATAAACTACTGTATGTATAATAAACAAAACGTTAGTGAAGATATCGTCATAATATCCATAATTGGTATAGACAAGTTTTATAGACATAATTTTGATTTAAAGAAAGATATTTTTGAGCTAATAACCGAGTTGGGTTACGATATTGATGATCTAATGACTTTTTATTAAGGTTTAGCTAATTCAAGATAATTTATCTTGCCATTCCCAAGTAGTGGCAATTCTTCAATCGTAATGATTTCAGAAGGAATTAGTAACATACTCTGTCCAGTTGCATGCAAATATTCTTGAAATGATTTTCTTATTAAATCTTTTTTGGTAGAGAACAGCAAGACTTTCTCACCTTTTCTGAAATCCGGTTTACTAATCGCAGCAAACCCATATTCTCCAAAACATTCTCTTGCACAAACTTCGATCATATCAAGGCTAATCATTTCTCCTGATATCTTTGCAAACCTTTTCAATCGCGATTTTATAGTCACAAATCCTATATTATCGATACTTACAATATCTCCAGAGTTGTACCATTCATCGCATGGAACAAATCCCCTACCACTTAATAAGTACCCCTTCATTAAGTTTGGTCCTCTCAAATAAAGAATACCCCCATCGATGATACCTTCAACTTTCTCAATTCTCCATTGAATCTGAGGAAGTAATCGCCCTACTGAGTCTTCTTTATAAAACAAAGGTGTATTTACACTCAAAACAGGAGAAGCTTCAGTCGTGCCATATCCTTCAATGATCCTAATGCCAAACTTCTTAAACCACAAATCCCTTACTTCACTTTTTAGTTTTTCTCCTCCAGCTATAGCATATCGTACTGAATAAAAATCATAAGCATTCGCATTTCTGGCATACCAAAGTAAGAATGATGGGGTTCCCAGCAGGAAAGTAGCATCTATGTCATACACAACCTCAGGTATGATTTTGTAATGCAGCGGTGAGGGATATAAAAAAGTCTTCATTCCGGTAATAATCGGAAGTAATGTTCCCGCAGTAAGCCCAAATGAATGAAACATTGGAAGTGTATTCATCATAACGTCTTTATGATTTATATCAATAACAGATAACATTTGAAAAATATTTGCCAGAATATTCCTATGCGTTAATATGACTCCCTTTGGTTTACTTTCGCTTCCACTTGTAAAAAGGATCACTTCATTACCCCCCAGGGGGTTTTCTCTTGCTTCGCAATTCACCTTATCGACATCCTCTTTAGCATCTTTATTCATAAGATAATTTCTAAGACCCTTGATCTTATCTCTTAATTTAATATCCTTATTAATATCTTCTAAATACACTATTTTAAATTCTTCTGCAAAATTCTTAATCATTACATCAAGTTTAGCTTTCTTAATAAAGATCTTCGAAGTTATAATCGTTTTTAATTCAGATGTTTTGCAACAATCTATATTATTTACAGTCCCTTGAGAAAAATTTAGAATTGCAGGAGTTATATTTTTGTAGAACAGTGAGAAAAGTGTTACAACATGCCCTATTGAGTTTGGTAGTAATACCCCTACTCTATTTTCATTATCTAATATCTCACCCAATTTATCACCTAATATGAAGCTAGTTAAGATCGCTTTTTTGTATGTTATTTGGGATGCTAGATCTTCTGCCATAATCTTCTTTCTAAAATTAGCTGAAAGCTTTTTTAGAATATTGAACAAATTAGTGGATTTTACAATTCTCATTTTAGTTTTAAATTTTGCATTTTGAAAAGTAATCAATATTTTATTAGCTGTTTCTTCTCTTTTGCTCTTAACACTTTTCCCTACTATTGATCCTAGATCTATTGAATTATCAAAATAAATTGTAATATTCGGAAACAATCTAGAGCTTACTTTCTGAGTTATCCTTGAAAACTTAGAATATTCAGGACCATCAATAATAACAGGATACACTTTTACATTAGTTTTTGAGGCTAAAAAACTAATGCCATTATATATTTTCATCAAACTCCCAGTTGTTGTTACTCTCCCCTCAGGAAAAATAACCACGCTATAACCTTCTTTAATAAGTGCAACAACCATTTTTAGAGAGAACGGATTAAATGGATTAAGAGTAACATGCTTTATATATTTAAAAAAGAATCGAAATTTTTTTGCTATTTTTAGACTTACGACAAATACAACCTTTTTAGGTAAAATTGGATACAATAGAAATGGGTCTAGAAAAGATACATGGTTTGGCATGATAATAACAGGCTTATTAAAGCTAACCTTTTCGAAGCCAATAACTTTTATTTTGAACATTATTTCATAAATACACCATAGAAATTCTTTTATCATAGCTAAAACCTCCTAAAACTTTCTTCTGTATAATTTATATAAAAAAGTCAGCATATCTTCCTGCACTCTAGATAGTACCTCTTTTCCTGTGCTTCTCCCATCGAAAATGTCTTTTTAGGTAGAACGCCATTTAAAAATATAGTCTTAAAAAATACATTTTTGTCCATAACCGGTAGGAAAAACCCTATTGCATCTTCACTGTTTTTAACCAGCTCATAAACTGTATCATCCCCATGTATATAATCAATTCTTGATTTGGTTTCGATTGTTTGGTATTTATCAAGAAAACTTTCAAGAGTACCTACCTCTAAAGTATGCCGAGGATTTTCAATTGCTACATATCCCTGACCTTTTTTCGTAACAAAAGGAATAATATGCAAGTTAGTAAGGGGACACGGGGACAGGTTCCTTGTCCCTCTTTTTGAAAAAGAGGGACAAGGAACCTGTCCCCGTGTCCCCTTCTCAAAAAAGTTCGCCATTTCACTAAACATTCTTTTAATATTTACATTAAACACAACTCTATGAATCGGCTTAAATACTATTCCTTCGTCATGTATATTTACTACTTCAACCAATGCAAACCTTGCCGGATGATCCTTTAACTCTACAGCCCCAATCTTTAGCTTTAGTTCTTCCCAATGAGCTTTTGCTGCAGCAAGCGAATGATTGCCATCTCCTACAGCAAATAATAATTTATTGGCCGTATCATTAATTCCATGTCTATTTTCCATATTCTGCTCACGAACTAATTGTTTTAAAGCAGATATTATTTTTGATTGCAACTCTTTGTCGAATATTGAATAACCTCTAATATTCATTCCGCCCATCATCAAATCAAAATCATATATTTTCTCTAACTGGTTTTCTTTTGCGTAGATCGGATCAATTACAGTAAACTCAGGATCGTCAATCAGTAATAATATGTGAGGAATCTCTAGAACTGCATTCTTACGGATATTGACCCTTGAAGGAAGCCTTTCAATAACTGTATTCTCAGTTGCTCTGATAAGGGATTTAGATCCTTTAGTATAATCATATTGCTCTAGATCAACACTTAAAATCAGACCTTTTCTTTTTGTACCAGATAAAGTCTCTCGAACAACTAAAATAAAACCATTGCCCAAAGGCATAATTATATCAGAATCTATGTAAGCTTTCATTTCAGTATCTATTTTTGATATTCTATCTTGAATATCATGCTCCTTAAGAAACACCTCAGGGATAATCATTTTAAGGGTTGATGAACTTTGCCCAACCTGATTTTCAACACTTTCCCAGTATTCAGGCTGTGATGTATATTGATCGCAAGCAACAACTGCCCATTTATTTAGATCTACAGTTTTATTTGGAAACATAATTTGTGGTATATGGATTCCAATTGTTTGTGCATCATCAGATAGATCATCTTGCATCATAGTATTTGATCCTCTTTGTTTCTTAGGAATAGCTAAACAATAAATTCCGGTTTTATTATTTAGCTATTCCTAGCAAATTATATTCCCATAATATTGAATCCACAATCAACATGTATTATTTCCCCTGACATACCGCAAGACAAATCACTTAAAAGGTATACCGCAGATTTCCCTAAATCTTTTTGTGTTATCCTTCTTCTAAGAGGAGCCTTTTCTTCAGTTGCATCTAATATATCACTAAAATTACTTACTCCTTTTGCAGACATGGTCTTAATTGGTCCTGCTGAAATCGCATTTACTCGAATACCCTTTGGTCCAAGATCTGATGCAAGATACTTTACACTTGTCTCTAACGCTGATTTTGCGACCCCCATTATATTGTATCCTGGAAGAACTTTTTCAGATCCTATGTATGTTAAAGTCATTATACTTCCCCCGTCTGGCATAATCTCCATTGCTTTTCTGCTTATAGCTATAAGAGAATAAGCACTGATATCTAAGGCATGTAAAAATCCATCTCTTGATGTATATACAAAATCATTTTTAAGATCCTCAGGATACGCATGCGCAATGCTATGAACCAATCCATGTAATACACCGTGATTTTCCTTAATTACAGAGAATAAAGAATCAATGTCTAAGTCTTTAGAAATATCACATTGATAAGTCACGCCTTTTCCTAACAATTTGGTTAGGTCATCAGCACCTTTTTTTTCCCTATCTCCCTGATACGTAATTATTATGTTGGCACCTTCATCATGCAAAGCCTCAACAATACCCCAAGCTATACTCCACTTATTTCTAACTCCCATTATCAAAACATTTTTTTCACTCATTAACAAACTCATATAAATAAGATCCTCCTTATTCAACTTTTAGGGTTCATTGAGCCCTAACTTTTTTTAATCTTGCGAACCTTGGTAACCCATCTTCTATAGGAGGTTTAGATTCCCCTTGTATTAATGGTAATGCATACTTAACAAAATCACTGGTAAGATTATTGCCTTCTTTAATTATCCATTCTAATGGTATTTTCTTTTCAGTATTTGCCACATCTTTTAAATTAACTAATTTTATATTGCATTTATATTCAGGATCTTCTTCTCTTTCGAATGCCACCATATAATCTGATTTTCCCTCTACTGCATGCCTTACAGCCATTTGACCTGCTAAGTATGCTTCGTTCATATCAGTTAGTGAACCAATATGGGCAGCACACCTTTGAAGCAAGCTAAATTCAATGCCACGAACTTTTTTAGCAATTTTTTGCCTAGTTAAGTTCGCTAGTATTGAAGCTGTTCCTCCTAATTGAGCATGCCCAAAAGAATCTTTGCACAGTTCCCCATTTAAATTCAACTCTGCCACATATTTTCCGTTTTCATCTCTTGCTCCTTCAGATACTGCAACTATTACTTTTTGGTTTTGTTTATAAACAGTATTTACATCATCTAAAAATTTTTCCATATTAAAAGGTATCTCAGGAAGATAAATCAGGTCAGGACCATTACCCTTATATAAAGCAAGTGCTGTCGCTGCTGTAAGCCATCCAGCATTTCTTCCCATCACCTCTAGAATCGTTATCATTCCTGTGTCATAGACCCTTGCATCATGGTAAACCTCCATTGTCGATGTTGCAATGTATTTTGCTGCACTTCCATAACCCGGGCAATGGTCAGTTCCCCAGAGATCATTATCTATTGTTTTAGGAACCCCCATTACTCTACACTCGTATCCAACTTTTTTCATATAGTTACTTACTTTATTACAGGTATCCATTGAATCATTTCCACCATTGTAAAAAAAGTACTTAATATTATATTTTCTAAAAACCTCTAAAAGTTTTTTATAATCGGTCTCATCCTCATCATAATGTTTTAACTTATAACGAACAGAACCCAATGCTGACGAAGGCGTAAATTTAAGAAGATCTAATTCATATGGATCTTCCTTGCTCATATCATAGAACTTTTCTTCTAACATTCCTTTAATCCCGTGCGCTGCTCCATATACCTTTGTAATAGTCCCTTGTTTTAAGGCTTCTTGAACAACCCCAGCTGCACTAGCATTTATAACTGATGTTGGTCCCCCGGATTGTCCAAACATGCATGCTCCAATTAAATCACTCATTCTAAGAAAAAACCTCCTTCTTAATTGTATACAATACAACAACTGCCTTTATATATTAAACCCAAACTGCAAATATATTCTTACCTTTAATCAATATAGTATCATATTTATATTCCTTATCTTCCCTTCTGTCATAAATAACCAAATATCCTTCTTCTGCATTCTCACTAATCAGATACCCTTCTAGTTGCTGTATTCCTTTTTGATGATACTCTTCCCCACGCCATACTTTGAGCTCAATTATATATTTTTTGCCACCAAACGTAATTACAACATCTTGCCGCTGCTCATATCCAGTCTGACTTTCAACAAAGTAGAATCCTTTTCCATTTATTATTGGCTTAAAAAATGCAAGTAGTAAAAGCCTTCCCTGCCTTTCAATAAAATCTTTATCAAATTTACTATATACACTCTTCATGTATTCCTGATACTTAGTCAATGCTTTTTTTATATCCAATGTACCATCTTCTTTTTCATATAATCCTATTACACTATAATTTTCAATCTTTCTTCCTAAATCTTCTAATCGTTTTTTTGCTATCATATAATCATAAAGTAGAATTTCAAATATTTTATTATGAACTGTAAGTCTTCCATTGTTGTTTTTTAGAATACCAAATATAATTCCTAAATCATACGCAAAAGCATTATATACAATTTTCTCATTTTCAACTAAAAGCTGATATACAATATTATATATTTCTTTATAATTTTCAATATTTTTTATCACATCATCAAACAAAGTATTTTTGTCATCTAACAATACTTTAATAGCATTATCTATTCCCTCAAAACTCCAGTCACAATCTAATTCTTCATCTATTATTTTGCAAATCTTACTTACTAAGAACGGATAACCACTGGTATATTTATATAATT
This sequence comes from uncultured Eubacteriales bacterium, assembly GCA_963767415.1. Lineage (GTDB taxonomy): Bacteria > Bacillota > Clostridia > Acetivibrionales > CAVYEU01 > CAVYEU01. Next base: position 7,469 of record CAVYEU010000098.1, on the reverse strand, counting down.
GTTCACTTATTTTGGGTATATCCATTCTGGTATGTTTGTCTTTTTCATAATCATTTAACATACTAGCTATTTCAGATGGATCAAAATTCATATCAACTTTAAAATCGGCAGCTATATTCCATGGAGAGTTGTATTTTTTTTCAGAATCTGCTCGAATTTTTAGCTTAAGGTTTTTTACATCATATACTCCTGCTAATATCACACTTTTAAATGTTTTATCAAATCCTTCTGCCCTATCTAAATACTTATTTCTAAGCATACCTAAAAAATGAAGAAACAATTGATTGTTACTGCTTTTATCTACTTCATCAATAAGCAATACTATTTCTTTTTCAGCGTTTTCAACTAACTCAGTTATTTTTAATGATAATTCTTCTAGTCCCTTTAATTTATTCTTATTTTCTTCCCATTTTTTTATAAGCAGTTCTTTTGCTTTATTATATTTTAAGCTCCGTGACATCAGATTTATAAATACCTCAATAAAGTCATTCTCAGAAGCAAACGCATTATCCCCTATCCCTTCGAAACTTATCTTCAATACCAAATACTTATCTCTCAAGATATCATATATTTGCATCAATGTTGTTGTCTTTCCATATTGTCTCGCCCGATTTATAGTAAAGTATTCTCCGTCTTCTATCAACATAATTATTTTTTTTAATTTACGTCCTATATCAACCATATAGTGCTTATCTGAAATACATAGTCCAGTTATATTGAATTTTCTCATAAGACCCTCCGATTAGTTGCACAAATCATTTCAATCAATATATTACCATATATAAAAAATAAAAAAAGCTTAAATTTACTTGGAACAGCTAAAAAATTTATTGAAAAAATCACCTAAGAATGCAATAATTTATTAAAAAGCTTACTTTAATCTTTAATGAAGGGGGGAAATATTATGCAGAATTTAAGTCTAAATAATATCAGAGAAAGATTTATTCGTTTTTTTGAAAGCAAGGGACATTTAGCACTTCCTAGCTTTAAACTAATACCTCAACATGATGCAAGCCTTTTACTTATAAATTCAGGCATGGCACCGCTCAAACCATATTTTACAGGAAAAGAAGAACCTCCATGTAAAAGAATTATAACCTGTCAAAAATGCATTAGAACACCTGACATAGAAAATGTGGGGAAAACTTCTCGCCATGGCACTTTTTTTGAAATGCTTGGTAATTTTTCTTTTGGAGACTATTTCAAAAAAGAAGCTACTGCATGGGCTTGGGAGTTCATCACTGCGGATCTTAAGCTTCCAGTTGATAGGCTTTGGATATCTGTATATGAACAGGATGATGAAGCCTTTGAGATCTGGACTAACCAGGTAAAAGTACCAGCAGACAGGATAGTAATGCTAGGAAAAAAAGATAACTTTTGGGAAATAGGATTAGGGCCATGTGGACCATGTTCCGAAATATATTTTGATAGAGGTGAAGATAAAGGATGCGGATCAATTGATTGCAAGGTCGGGTGTGATTGTGACAGATACGTTGAGTTCTGGAATCTGGTATTTACACAGTTTAATAAAGGTGAGAATAGTGAATACACAAGATTAAAGAATCCCAATATTGACACAGGTATGGGTCTAGAAAGATTGGCATGCATAATGCAGGATGTTGACAATATATTCGAGGTTGACACAATAAGAAATGTTTTGAACAATGTATGTCAAATCGCTGGGATTAAATATGGCGAATCAAAGAATAAAGATATTTCTATAAGAGTAATCACTGATCATATAAGAAGTACCGTAATGATGATATGTGATGGAGTAATCCCATCAAATGAAGGAAGAGGATATGTCTTAAGAAGACTATTAAGAAGAGCTGCAAGGCATGGTAAGCTTCTTTCGATCGACAAGCCATTTTTATATACTCTAGTAAATATTGTAATAAATGAATCCAAAAAGGCTTATAAGGAATTAGAACAGAGGGAAGATTATATTAAAAAGGTTATAAAAGCTGAGGAAGACAAATTTGAAATTACAATAGATCAAGGTATGGTTATTCTAAATAATTTTATAAGCAGTATAAAAAATGAAAATAAAAACATTATACCTGGCAGTATGGTCTTTAAACTTCATGATACTTATGGGTTCCCTCTTGATCTAACACGTGAAATAGTGGTCGAAAATGGTCTTGAAATTGATGAAGAAGGTTTTATAAAAAAAATGAACGAACAAAAGCAAAAAGCAAGAGAAGCCTTTAAAAACAAAGTATGTGTAGGTTGGAATGAAGATAACTATTCAGTTCTTAAAAACATAGCAAATACTCTATTTGTTGGATATACAGAGCTTAAAATCAATGCTACAGTTCAATATATTCTAAAAGACTGTAATGAAGCAAAAAATGCAGAAGAAGGAGATTTAGTCGTAATAATTCTTGATAAAACACCTTTTTATGCAGAAAGCGGCGGGCAAGTTGGTGATACAGGGTTCATTATTAGTGAAACAGGAAAAATACAAGTCACAGATTGTAGGAAAACAGGAACGGGAAAATACCTTCATATAGGATTCGTTTTAGAAGGAGTTATCGAGGTAAACAGTGGTTGTTTGGCAAAGGTCGATAGTGTGAAAAGGAGTGCCATTGAAAGGAATCATACAGCTACGCATTTACTGCATAAAGCTTTAAGAAGTGCTTTAGGTGATCATGTAAACCAAGCAGGATCAATGGTTGATGACTCAAAACTTCGGTTTGACTTCTCCCATTTCGCCCAAATATCTTCTGAGGATTTAAAACAAATTCAAGACCAAGTGATTGAAAAAATAACAGAAAACATATCTGTAGATATAAAAGAAATGCCTATTCAAGAGGCAAGAATACTTGGAGCAACTGCCCTTTTTGGTGAAAAATACGGTGATATTGTCAGAGTAGTTAAAATAGGAAATTACAGTACTGAACTCTGTGGTGGTACACATATCGGTTCAACATCCCAAATTCAATTATTTAAAATCATCAGTGAATCTGGAATTGCTGCCGGTGTAAGAAGAATAGAAGCACTAACCGGTGAAGCTGTGATTAGATATTACATCGATAAAGAAAGTGCAGTACAAGATATATCATCATTAATTAAATGTAATCCAACTGATTGTCTAAAAAAGCTGGAATCAATTCTTTTAGATTTAAAAAACTATAAGAAAGAAAATGAAGAATTAAAAACTATACTAATTAATAAATCTTTAGATGACGTTCTAAATAAAAAGATTACAATTGAAGGTGTAAATGTTTTATGTGCTTGTTTTGATAAGTTTGACCTTGATACTTTAAGAAAAATAGGTGACATATTAAAAAATAAGCTTGGATCTGGTGTCATTGTACTTGCATCAGCTTATCAAGAAAAGGTTGGTTTTATTGCTACTGCAACAAAAGATGCAGTACAAAAGGGAATTAACTCTGGAAATATAATAAAAGAAGCTGCAAAGGTTGCAGGCGGTAGAGGAGGAGGTCGCCCTGATATGGCCCAAGCAGAAGCGAAGGACGTAACACAGATAGATGCAGCATTAAAAAAAGCTAAGGATTTAATAAAAGAACAATTAAAAACATGCCTAGAGACCTAAGGAGGTTCGCACATGAATGATTGTATGTTTTGTAAAATTATAGACAAAGAAATTCCTTCAAAAATAGTTTTTGAAAATGACAAACTGCTTGCTTTTCACGACATATATCCTGCAGCACCGATTCATATATTGATCGCTCCGAAGACTCATATCCAAAGCATGGCAAACATAAACGAGGGAAACGCAAGTATTATTGCAGATATCCATTTAGTTGCAATAAAGTTAGCAACACAATTTGGCATCTTAGACTCTGGCTTCAGGCTAATAAATAACTGTGGCAAAGATGGCTGCCAATCAGTTATGCACTTACATTATCATCTTATTGGTGGAAAACATTTGGGAACTAATATACTAGGAACAGCTAATTAATAAAACTGAGTTTTAAAGCTTGCAATTTTTTAAAAGTGTAAGGAATAAGAACGTGCAATAATTGGTTTAGGCTTTTATTGTGTTTTGGACTGATACAAACATAAGTATACATTGAAATCAGTGATGCTCAAACGTTTAAGCATCACTGATTTGATAAGCCTCAAACTTATCGGCACCAAACCTTTCGTGATTTATCTGTCCGAAACACAATAATCACCTCTTTAATTTAGTTTAAATTGACCCATTTCAATTCCTCTGGTAGTTTCATTCAATGATTTGATATGTGTTACACTAAAGTCACTGGGTAAAGTTGAGCGAGGAGCTATCTTAGGGTTTGTAGGAACTGGAATTGGGGCTACAAATAAACCTGAAGTCGGAGTTGAAGTCGAAGTTAGGACTGCTGTCGAACCTAAAGGTGGAATTGTAGCTGGAGCTGGAGCTAAATTATCTCTGATCTTTATTAAGGTCTCAACTTTTCCTTTAATATTACTCCAAAGTACACCGATATTAGTATCAACGTTTTTAGAAGTTGTATTAGCTTTTATAGGAGTTAATAAATAAGCTTCGCTATTAAAAGCATCAGAGCTGGCAAACTCTTTAAGTTTATTGTATTTTTCAACTATTTCATTAAGATTTTTCTCTCCAAGCTTATTAATAAGGGCTGTTTCTTGCTTTTTAATTTTTACTGCCAGCTTCTTTTCTTCTACTTCATATTTTTGTTTATATCCAAGTTGTAAGCGTTTTAATTCCATATCTTCTGTTGTAGTATAAGGTGCTTTAGTGTGCTCATGAGCTTTTACAATATCTTCAATTTTATATTTGATGTGTATTATAGCAGCTGTTGGATTTACAGTTTCTGAGTCTGGAATTTTAATATTGCTTAATAAATTTTCTATGTCAGATGTTCTATTATAAAAATTTTGTAAAGTTTTAGTACGGTTATTTATTTCTCCTTTTTTACTGGCAAAGAACTTCTTTAGTTTTGTCATCTTTTCTAAGATTGAATCATGAACAATACTTTTAGGTGCTTTATCAAAAAATTTGGCAGCTATACCAATTTTTTGATTCGAAAATGCTGCTGAATCTAATAATTTATTTGATAAGGCTCCTTGATTTTCTGCAATGGAGACATCAATATCAGCTTCAGCTAAAATAAGCACTGACGATTCAGATAGAGTATTTCTATTATAGTGTTTTTTCAGTTGAGCATGTATTTTTAATATATTTTCGTCATGCATTTCTTTAGCATGTTGTTCAAATCCACTTAGTTGTTGAAAAAACGCACTATTTTCATTGTTAAGTGAAATTTTATTAATTAAATCATTATATTTGATACAAAACATTACTCTAGTCATTGGATGATCTTTCTTTACTGAAGAAGACTCATTAATAGCATTATTTAAGATTTCTTTCATATTTCTAACATTAATTCCATAATCTAGCATCATCTTTTCAATAAGCGTAATTTTTTGTTTGCTATTGTTAAGTTTTGCTAAATTTGTGTTCAAATTGTTTGTGTAAAATAATTCTCTTTTTTAAGTTATCTTCTAATATGACAATTTGTGTTATGCAATCATATGTTTTTTTCATTATTTTATCTAAAGCATTCTCATTTTCATAATGTACATCCCCGATCGCCTAATTCTTTTATAAGTTTGTTGATATTATTTTGCAATTTATCTATTTTATGTTCAATAGTTTCTTTTCTTGTAAAATGATCAAAAACTTTCATTGCATAATGTCCAATAATATAAAAATTGATTAATGGAAAATAAAAACGGGTTATGAAGTATTGCTCTTCTAAAATTGCCAAATATTTTTGAACTACTGTTAGACTGGTCAATTTGTTTTTTTACTAAACCTTTTAAATATTTTAATTCTGGTAAATTCTAGCATTTTTTTTGACATAAAAACCACCTCCACTTACATAAAACAAGACCTTTTTATAGAAATATAAGCATCAAAACTATAGTACTTTTGCAAAGCAAAACTATTATTTTGATATAGAGGAAATTTTAATAAATTGTACAATAGATTTATAAACCTCTTACGATATTAATTTTATCATAAAATCGGTATTAAAACAATAGATTTTGCAATGAGGCAATGAATTAGTATGTGTCAAGTAAAAGTTGGCACATACTACAGCTATCTGTTTAAATGTTCAACTTGCATTTTAATATTGTAACATCAAAAGATTATTATAGTGATATTATTACTTTGCGTTAGTATAATGAACTAACTATTTTTAAGCAAAGACCTGCCACTTGAAAGAGTTTTTAGATTTAAATGAGAGTAATAGAGTATTCACTATAATTTTGAATCGATAGATCTCCTATAATCATTATTATATGAGTTTAATTGTGCTTTATAAGCTTTTAAAGCTGCTACAAAAACACTTTTTATTGCATTCTCTTGTACAACGGAAATTGTCCCATTATCAACAAGACTATTTAATGTTTTCGTCATTATTGCATTTTCTTGTGCAAAAGAAATTGTCCCATTAATAGCAAGACTATCTGAACGTTTTCGTCATTAGATCAGTTTTTACAACTTCGGGAGTATGCAGAGGTGGTGGCACGTTATGTACCTTCCGTTCTGAGTCAAAAACATTTTGGGTTGCATCATTTTGATCTTGTGTAATAGTTCCTGAATAATGGCAGTGCTATCGAATGGATTTTGTAGTGTGATTTCTGCACCAGCTTGAGTTTGGAAAGATAAACGAGATTTTTCAAATGCTTTTTTGATTGACTGTTCTTGATCTCTAGTTATTGTGCCTGAAGTTACTAGATTATCTAATATACTGATTGGTTTATTACTACTTGATGCACTTTCAGTTGGGTTAACTGTTATTTTATTTGCATCAAAATCATTATGATGCTTGTGATGAACCCCTCGCTTTCCCTGCACTGATATTCCTTGACTACTGTACTGATTATACCTGTCGTAATAATTAGACGAAATGTCCATAATATTGCCTCCTTTTTTAGCATTAAAGTAAATATTTTTTTCCTTATTATGGTTATCGACATATTTTATTATGATAATTATGGTAAAAGACAGTATAAAAAATCTATTTTAGAAATCATTTCTTAAAATATTATTTTTCCCTATAATTCCATCTTATCACAAATCATACTATAAATTCTAGTAAATTTTAGTAAATTTTAGTAAATTTGCAGGAAATATTGATAAATATTTCCTGCGAATTGTAATTATTAATATCTACTGTAACTATAATATAATTGTTTAAAGTATTTATATAGAGGAAGCTTAACTAATAGTACATAAGCTTGTATTAAAACATGAATTTGGGCTCAGTGAAGCTTTAGTTTTAGCTATGCTAGACAATATCTCCGTCGAGGCACTACTTACATCACTGCTTAAAGCATTACTTGGAACCATACCCAAAACTTTGATTTGGGACACTTAAAGAGATTTATCAGTTTTCACTTGCACCCCTTTTTCTTCATTTTCTGTAGCTATCATACCTGTAAAACTTAAATTCTGTAACATTTTATGTTTTCGAGCATCTCTTAAA